>JAAKFC010000005.1 GCA_011065225.1 Chlamydiota bacterium | reverse complement strand
TTCGCTTACAATGAAAAAGCTTTCGCTCACAATGAAAAGGGCGAATATGAATTAGCTATAGAAGCTGCAAATGACGGGCTTCAAATTCAAGAGGCAGATCCAATGACACGGGCAGACCTTTTTAGACAAAAAGCTTTTGCTCACAATAAAAAGGGCGAATATGATTTAGCTCTTGAAGCTGCAAATAACGGGCTTCAAATTCAAGGGGCAGATCCAACTGTGCGGGCAGGGCTTTTTAGAAACAAAGCTATCGCTCACAATAAAAAGGGCGAATATGATTTAGCTCTTGAAGCTGCAAATAACGGGCTTCAAATTCAAGAGGCAGGTTCAATCATGCGGGCAAACCTTTTTAAACAAAAAGCTATCGCTCACAATCAAAAGGGCGAATATGATTTAGCTCTTAAAGCTGCAAATGACGGGCTTCAAATTCAAGGGGCAGGTCCAATGACACGGGCAGACCTTTTTGTACACAAAGCTTTCGCTCACAATCAAAAGGGCGAATATGATTTAGCTCTTGAAGCTGCAAATAACGGGCTTCAAATTCAAGGGGCAGATCCAATGACACGGGCAGGGCTTTTTAGAAACAAAGCTATCGCTTACAATGAAAAAGCTTTCGCTCACAATGAAAAGGGCGAATATGAATTAGCTCTTAAAGCTGCAAATGACGGGCTTCAAATTCAAGGGGCAGATCCAACTGTGCGGGCAGACCTTTTTAGACAAAAAGCTTTCGCTCACAATCAAAAGGGCGAATATGATTTAGCTCTTAAAGCTGCAAATGACGGGCTTGAAATTCTTCAAGATGCAGGGGCAGATCCAACTGTGCGGGCAGGGCTTTTTAGAAACAAAGCTATCGCTCACAATAAAAAGGGCGAATATGATTTAGCTCTTAAAGCTGCAAATGACGGGCTTCAAATTCAAGGGGCAGGTCCAATGACACGGGCAGTGCTTTTTAGACAAAAAGCTATCGCTTATTTGCAGCCACAATAAAAAGGGCGAATATGACGAAGCTATAGAAGCTGCAGATAACGGGCTTCAAATTCAAGGGGCAGATCCAATGACACGGGCAGGGCTTTTTAGAACAAAAGCTTTCGCTCACAATGGAAAGGGCGAATATGACGAAGCTATAGAAGCTGCAGATGACGGGCTTGAAATTCAAGGGGCAGCTCCAATCACACGGGCAGAGCTTTTTGAAGAAAAAGCTTTCGCTCACTATGGAAAAGGCGAATATGACAAAGCTATAGAAGCTGCAAAAGAAGGAGGTCAAATTAAAAATTTACCAAAGTCCTATATAGAAGCTTTTGGAAAAATAATATCACTTGTTGAAAAAAATAAAACTGAAGTTAATGAAGTTGCTGAGACTGTTTTTTCTCTTGGGAAACATCCCAGGGATGAAGATTCAAATGAAAATAAGCAACCAAGAAAAAAGCGATAATTTCAATTGTCTTTTGCCATTACTCCGCTTGCATGTCTTCAAACTCACGGCTAATTGAGCGAGCAGCAGGGATAGACAAAAGGGCAAAGCAGGTGGCGATAATCCCTGCGAAGATTGCGCTTTCACCAGGCCCCCCAACGAGGGCAAAGAGAGTAATGCTGACAAGAGAAGAAGTTCCACGGCCGAGTCGAGAGCCGATCCCATCGATAACCAATTTCCCTTTCATTTGTCCCTCTTGACTTAAGGGAATAAAGGCGAGTTCTGGGGCAAGTCCAAACACCCTCACCTAACCATAATAGGTTTTTTTTGATATCTCTCAAAAACAGGTTTCAAAAAAATATAAGTTTTTTTTATTCTTAAATGTGTTATAATATCTATTAACAAAAAAAAGTTAAAAGGAGCTTTTGTTTTATGTCTACTAATTCTTCCGCAAGTATAACGCCTTACAATAATTCTATGAATAATGAACAAACCGAGATCAACCAATCCAATCTCTCTATTCAACAACAAACAAGTTTAGTCCAAAAGGTAGAGCAAAATACTTCAGCAATCCAACAACTAACTGAAAAAGTTGACCAATTAATAAACCAAAATAAATTGCTTTTAGAACATTTTTCCAATCAAAACCCGCGTTCAACTCTCAATAATCGAACATCTAATAATAATATGATCTCTTCTTCAAATCTAAATAATAGAATAGTCGTACTGCCTCCAAAGCTTTACTTGGGTAAACAAGATGACAACCAGGCAAACCTTTTTAGACAAAAAGCATTCGCTCACAATAGAAAGGGCGAATATGACAAAGCTCTAGAAGCTGCAGATAACGGGCTTCAAATTCAAGGGGCAGGTCCAATCATACGGGCAGACCTTTTTAGACAAAAAGCTATCGCTCACAATCAAAAGAGCGAATATGACAAAGCTATAGAAGCTGCAGATAACGGGCTTGAAATTCAAGATGCAGGTCCAATCACACGGGCAAAGCTTTTTGTACAAAAAGCTATCGCTCACAATAAAAAGAGCGAATATGACAAAGCTATAGAAGCTGCAGAAAACGGGCTTAAAATTCTTCAAGGGGCAAGTTCAATCACACGGGCAGAACTTTTTGTACAAAAAGTTTTCGCTCACAATCAAAAGAGCGAATATAACAAAGCTATAGAAGCTGCAGAAAACGGGCTTAAAATTCTTCAAGGGGCAAGTTCAATCACACGGGCAGACCTTTTTAGACAAAAAGCTTTCGCTCACAATAAAAAGGGCGAATATGACAAAGCTATAGGAGCTGCAAATGACGGGCTTGAAATTCAAGGGGCAAGTTCAATCACACGGGCAGACCTTTTTAGACAAAAAGCTATCGCTCACAATGAAAAGGGCGAATATGATTTAGCTCTTGAAGCTGCAAATAACGGGCTTGAAATTCAAGGGGCAGATCCAACTGTGCGGGCAAAGCTTTTTGTACAAAAAGCTTTCGCTCACAATGAAAAGGGCGAATATGACAAAGCTATAGAAGCTGCAAAAGAAGCAGGTCAAATTAAAAATTTACCAAAGTCCTATATAGAAGCTTTTGGAAAATTAAAATCAGTTATTGAAAAAAATAAAACTGAAGTTAATGAAATTGATGCGACTATTTCTTCTCTCGGGAAACATCCCAGGAATGATGATTCAAATGATGATTCAAATGTAACCAAGCGAAAAAAGTACTAATTTCAATTGTCTTTCGCCATTATTCCGCCTGCATCCCTTCAAATTCACGACTAATTGAACGAGCTGCAGGGATAGACAAAAGGGCAAAGCAGGTGGCGATGATCCCTGCAAAGATTGCACTTTCTCCAGGCCCACCAACGAGGGCAAAGAGAGTGATGCTGACCAGTGAAGAAGTTCCTCGGCCGAGTCGAGAGCCGATCCCATCGATGACCAATTTTCCTTTCATTTGTGCCTCTTGACTTAAGGGAATAAAGGCGAGTTCTTTTGTTGTATCGAAGACTGTGTATTTGATGGAGCGGCCGATACAGAAGTGGAGACTGCCTAAGAATACGATGAAGGGAAGAGGTGAAACTCCTGGAAAAATGCCCATTTTTCCAAAATAAATCGCAGCAAAAAAAGCAAAGGTGAGTAGCACCATCAAAATGGGAGTGAGTAGTATTGAATAGCTCCAGCGATATTTTTGCAAAAGATAGGGAGTCAAAATTACTGCACAAAAGGCTGTGAGAATCCCTGTCCAAAGGGTAAGGCTCCCTAAATATTGGCAGTAATCTGCAGGAGTGGAAAATCTCTCTTTGAGGGTTTCCAAGAAAATGAGTTCTCCTAATGCATAGGAAACATATTCTGCAATGACGATGAACAAAAGACTGAGTAGATAGGGTGATTTTGTTAAGTACCGCAAACTTGAAGATAAAGACAAAAGGCGGCGTTTAAAGGGGATTTTTTCTGTCTCTTCTTCGTCAGAAGTAGTAGAGGGTGTCCCCAATTTTTTGTGGAGTGCATTGAAGACAAAAAGGGTCAATAGTCCACAAATCACAAGAAAAAATGTGATTAAATATAGAGAATGTTGCCATCTTTCCTGAGAGAAAGAAAAAAGCTCCCAACTGGCTTGTGAGGTGCAAAATACAGTGATGGGACCAGCTAAAATGGCGCCCAAGCTACTTCCGAGCATCAAAGGAGGGTAGAAGCGTTTTGCCATGTCTAAAGAGAGATGTTGATTGATGAAACCCCAAAAAAGGACAGAGAGGAGGGCCACTTTCCATAGTTCGGACATGATATAAAAAATCAGATTAGGACTGTGATTTCCAAAAAGTGTTTGAATGGCTTCTCGATGGGGATACATCCAAAAAGCAAAAAAAATAAAAAAGATGAGAAAAAATCCCATAGTCATCGAAAAAATCGACCGAAAAGAGAAAATGCGCATGAGGCGAGAAATACCCCAAGTCATCAAGATGGATGCTGGAAAGGTTCCAAACAATTCAAAATAGGGGATGAGAGCCGCACTTCCACCGTGATCTGCGACGACGAGCGCATTGCGAGCGCTCCGAAGAATATTGAAGTTGATGTTGATTAAAGAAACGATGGCGAACATTAGCCCAAATAGCAACCATTCGGTTCTTCGCACAGTGAAAATCAGTTTTTTTATCATTGATTCAATATAGATTGATTCGAAGTGGTAAAGTCTTCCGTTTGAGGGTGTTGATTTTCATCCACTTGCACAGATCCATCGCGGTTTTTTAAAAGGATTTCAATTTTTTGCTCCGCCTCGCTCAATTTTTTTTGACAAGTGCCAATGAGAGTATCTGCTTCTTCGTATAAAGCAAGGGCTTCATCAAGAGAAACTTGCTCTGCATTCATTTTTTCTAAAATTTGTTCTAACCTTTCATAGGCATCTTCAAATGTTTTCATTCTTTACCTTTACTTTGAGCTGACCATCAGAGAGCTGCAATCGAAGAATTTCATCTTGCGCAACCTCATTCATAGAGAGAATAACGGAATCAGAGTTTTCTCGAAAGACAATGCTATAGCCTTTGCTAAGCAAGCTCCGAGGGTCGATTGCTTTTAAATGCGCTACAAGCTGCTCGAGTTTCATTTTTCTCTGCATAATATGTTGCCGCATCACCCAGGAGAGCCCTCTCGCTTTTTTGGAAAAATTTTCTTTGAGTTGGGTAACTTGGGTTTGAGGGCGCAGCATTTCTCTTTGCTTGACGAGGCCACTCAGGCGTAATCGCTCTGATTTAATCTTTTGCCGAGCTGAGGCTTGTAGATCCTCTTTCATCTCGTCGAGTTTTTGTAAAAAAGGGCCCAAAAGAGTGTAAGGAGAGGAAAGGGGAGGTCTGCGAGAGAGAGCCTCAACCATACGGCGATGAGTGCGCAGAAGTGCACCAATCGTTTGTAAAATATGCGTTTTTGTCTTGGAGAGATCAAGGAGCATCTGTTTCTTTTCCGCTGAGACAATTTCTGCGGCAGCGGAAGGAGTGGGGGCACGGACATCGGCTACAAAATCGGCAATCGTAAAATCTGTTTCATGGCCGACAGCAGAAATGATGGGGATCTCAGAATCTCGGATTGCCTCAGCTACAATTTCTTCATTGAAGGGCCACAAATCTTCTAAACTTCCTCCCCCGCGTCCGACAATCAGGACATCGGCTAATTTGTAGCGGTTGCAATCAGCAATGGCGCGGGCAATCTCACTTGCTGCTCCGATCCCCTGGACCCGCACAGGATTTAAAATAAGATGAAAACCTGAAAAACGTCTTGAGAGTACATTGAGAATATCTTGGATGACAGAGCCTGTCGGACTGGTGATGACTCCAATGGTTTTGGGAAGTTTGGGCAAAGGCTTTTTTTTCGAAGCATCGAACCATCCCAACTTCTCTAATTTATTTTTTAAGAACTGCAATCTTCTAAGAAGCTCGCCTTCTCCTGAAAATTCGACCTCGCGAACGATGATTTGATAATTTCCACGTGGGGGATAGACAGTGAGCTCTCCTAAAGCGATGATTTGATCGCCTTCTTTGGGGACCTTTTTAAGAAGATTTACATTGCCTCGAAAAAGTACAGCGGAAATTTGGGCATTTTCGTCTTTCAGCGTAAAATACATGTGCCCGGAAGCTTGCCTGCGCAGGTTGCTGACTTCTCCACGCACGGAAATCACAGTGAAACAAGTTTCAAGTTTTTTCTTAATCGCAGCCGTGAGTCCAGAGACTGAAAAAATCTCTTTATTTAACACTATGAAAAGTCCTTGATTTTCTAGGAAAAAATCATTATGATCAGACCTTTTATTAAATACAAAATTATTATGGCAAGACCCCTCATCATTGCTGGCAACTGGAAAATGCATAAGACTATAAAAGAGGCTGTGCAGTTTGTAGAAGCTCTTATTCCCAGAGTGAAAGCAGCTTCGTGCAAAATTCTGATTGCGCCATCCTTCACAGCCATTGCGAGTGCTGCCGCAGCGGCGATAGGAAGCAATGTGATGATTGGTGCGCAAAACATGAGTGATGTTGATGAAGGAGCTTTTACAGGTGAGATTTCCGCGCGGATGCTCAAAGATGCAGGGGCCCAATTTGTGATTTTAGGTCATTCAGAGCGGCGGGCCCATTTTAGAGAAACCGATGAGCACATCCACCACAAACTAAAGCGGGCCATCTTAGAGAACATCCCTGCTATTCTGTGTATTGGGGAGAGTGAAGAAGATCGGACGCAAGGGTTATCGGATAAAGTCCTCAAAAAACAACTCGATGGCGCTTTGGGCAAGTTGACAAGTGAAGAGCTCAATACTCTCACCATTGCTTATGAGCCAGTCTGGGCGATTGGAACAGGAGAGACTGCCACCCCAGAGATCGCACAAGAAGCACACGCGATGATTCGTCAGCACATCACCGAGCATTTCTCGAATACTCTCGCTGAAA
Source organism: Chlamydiota bacterium (assembly GCA_011065225.1). Taxonomy (GTDB): domain Bacteria; phylum Chlamydiota; class Chlamydiia; order Chlamydiales; family Rhabdochlamydiaceae; genus Sacchariniichlamydia. The sequence goes on along the minus strand of JAAKFC010000005.1, from coordinate 17,950 downwards.
AGCTCCCTATTCTTTATGGGGGATCAGTCAAGCCAGCGAACATTACTAGCATTCTTCAGCAACCTGATATCGATGGAGCGCTCATTGGGGGTGCTTCTCTCGATGTAGAATCTTTTACCCAGATGGTTTTGCGATGACAGTTTTATTTTATATTGGAATTTTTGTTTTTCTCCTTATTTGTTTTCTTCTCTCTCTTGTGATTTTGGTGCAAGAGAGTAAGAGCATGGGGCTTGGTGCTTCTTTTGGAGGGGACCCTGGAGAATCTCTCTTTGGAACCTCTACAGCAGCTATTCTCAAAAAGTTCACAGCCTATTTGGCCATCATTTTCATGATTTCTTGTGTTCTTCTCTCCGTTTGGTCAGGCAAGATTGGAAAATCGTCCAATCGTCCTGCTATCCAAATTGAAGAGGTAGAATCATAAATGGAAAAATGGCGTTTACGTTATTTTGGTGATCCTGTCTTGCGTGAACATAGCAAACCGATTGAGGAAATTACTGATGAAATCAAAGAGCTCGCTCATTTCATGATTGACTATGCCGATAATAATAATGGAATCGGCCTTTCTGCCGTGCAAGTAGGCGTTCCCATTCGACTTTTTGTTCTGCGCGATTATGTTGTATTGCCCGATGGAAAATGGACTGTCTCAACTCCTAAAATCTTCATCAATCCCAAGATCATTTGGAAGAGCAAAGAGATCGAAGTAGACATTGAAGGATGCCTTTCTATTCCCAACCTTAAAGTAGGCCCTATTGAGAGGCCCAAGAAGGTCAGAATTGAGGCGACAGATCTCGATGGGAATCTCTTTACTGAAGAAAGGGAAGGAATGAATGCTCGGGTCTGTTTTCATGAAAATGACCATCTCAATGGTGTTCTTCATATTGACCGTCTTCCTCCCGGGGTCCGGAAGGAAATCGAGCCCCAGCTCCAAGAGATTAAGAAGCAATACGTCCAGTAACTTATTGCTTATTAAAGACTTAATTTTACTTTTTTTAAATTATTCTATGTGTTATAATATTTAGTATAATAAAAAATAATTTAAGATGAATTTTATGATGCTTTCTATTTCTCAATTACACGCTTCCTATGAAGACCTCAAGGTATATGCCTCGGACAAGGTTGAAAAGACACTCGCGTTTGGCAAAGAGCACAAGAGAGAGATTCTTCTCGCAGCAGGTGTAGTTGCTACTGCTGTTTTGGTCTATTATTTTGTTCTTCCTCAGCTATTTGAATCAAATAATCCTTCTTCAGCGAAGAATTTATCTGACTTAGGAAAGCGCATTGTAAAAGAGCCCATCATCCCAAAGTCCTCAGCAACAGTTAATCTTCTTGATCCTAAGCCATCAGTCTCTACTGTGCCTATTTCCCTTGCCAATCAAAGTCAAAGCGTTGTGAATGAAGGCACTTGTCCGGCATTTAATTTGCCAGCACCTTTACAAGCAATTTCAGATAGACCACATAATGCAGAACTTCCGTCTTTCCCTGTTCCCAAGCAGTCTAATTTGTTAACTAGACAAGTCCAGCGCATTGTGAAAGAAGACAGCCCCATTATTCCTACCAAGCCACTGATCCCAGTTAAATCATTCGATCCTAAGCCATCAGCTCTTACTTTGCCTAGTCCCATTGCCAATCAAAGTCAAAGCGTTGTGAATGAAGGCACTTGTCCGGCATTTAATTTGCCAGCACCTTTACAAGCAGTTGCAGATAAACCACATAATTCAGAACTTCCGTCTTTCCCTGTTCCCAAGCAGTCTAATTTGTTAACTAGGCTGGTTCAGCCCATTGTGAAAAAAAACAGTACTATCATCTCCAAATCACCAACATTTAAACCACTCAATTCAAGTCATATTTCCCATTCTAGCACTGAACAAACTAATAGGATGAATCAAATGCCTAGACCTTTGATTGAACAGCCGATTTTTCCTAAATTAGGCCCTAATATTTTTGAAAAGATTAAAAAAACGACTGCCGAATCTTTCTCCAACGAAGATAGATCTGAAGAATATATAACCAGAGAACTTCTGGCTGCAGGATTTTCTAGGTCATGTGAGAAAATGAAAGGTGCTTTTGAGACATCTCAATACTATGCTGAAAAAATGAAAGGTGCTTTTGAGACATCTCAATACTATGCTGAAAAAATGAGAATTGTGTCTCAGCCAATTGCAACATGGGCATTCAGGATTGCTTTGCCTTTTCTCATAAAAGATCTCATCTTTAATAAAGGTCAAATTTTTATTTAATTAATTTAAAACTATAAGAGAAGCGGTACGTCTCATTGGGCATGTACTCGTAGGAAAGTTTCATCTGCCAGCTGCCAGTGAGCATCGTGTATAAATCGAGTTTTGCCCCATTGTAGTGGGGCTCATTTTTGCGATCCCAACCATGAAAAGTTTGAAGCTGCACGTTCCATCTAGGAGAGAGACGAAGATGGGCTTTCGTGAGAAATGTATTGCGCCGATCCGAGAGGGGAGAGGTGAGTAGCTCATCCAAGGGGCGGGCAAAATCGACGACAAAATTATCATGGATTGATTTTCTCCACCAAAATTCACTTCTATGGCGGAATTCAACTCCAAAAGCAAAGGTCGAACTGACGGTCCATAGAAATTGGATATTTCCGTAATCGATCACGCTTTCTTGCAAATTCCAGCCGAGGCCTCCGAGAACAGCATAGCTTTGTCGATTGAGTTCAAAATCGGCAAAAAGTTTGGGGATCCGCTGATCAAAGGAATTTGCTCCCCAGAAGCTATAAGCATAGAGATCAAGGATAAAGCCGGGTAAGAAAATCGAATTGTCTTTTGTAAAAAATAGCTGTCGGAGCCCAAAACGGACTTGGTCTAGTCGATCATATCCATCGTGAATATCGAATACAAAATAGTTGTTGACTGTGGCTCTTGGCTTTGTATATCCCAAATATTCTGCATAGGGGATGGCTGTGTGCTTGAAGCTGGGAAATACTTTTGAAAAGCGGATGTTTGCATCGCCGCCATAGGTAAAAAGAAATTGCCCTACGGCATTCCGCTCTGGCCCATTGCTATAGTAGATGCCAACAAGTCCAGCGCGGGGCGTGACGGTCATTCCGCTGAGAGAAAAGGGACGATAAATCGAGTTCAATGTCTCGAGTCGTCCTGCTTTGCGATCTTTGAGTTGTTTATCGACTACATTGGCAAATGTATAATCGAGATAAGAGCCGCTGGCATAGTTTTCCATGATGATTCCCGTCTTCCAGATTTCAGCGGGATGGAGTCCAAGGACTCCAGAAGGTAGTTCTTGAGCTAAGCTCTGAAAGGAATTGATACGGGGGCGGACAGTGAGATTGCCAAATGCCCACTCGTGGTACTTTGAAAACTCCAAATAGGTTGTCTTTTGGGTATTGATCTCGAAATCAGAATCTTTGAAATCGCTGACCATCCTATTGTCGCTAAGTCGATCCCATTGGACGTGGAAGTGCATATATTCATCTTCGCTTTTTGTCTTGTAGATTCCCTGAAAGCGGTAACGGATATCCCCATTCTCATTGGGAAAGATTTTATCGAGAGCGCCGTAGTTTTTCGTCTGAAATAACGTCCTCTTATCTTTAGAAAGGTAATCGGCTTCAAGGGCTCCTCCTGGCCCAAACTGTTTTTTTTGCAAATTATAACGCAAATCAAAACGAGCAAATGCACTAAATGTTTCTGTAGCATAAAAGCGATAGCGACTTGAAATTTTGGGCCCGAGTCCCTTATCCCACAAAAAACGATGACGAATGGGCGGGTCTTTGAATTTTTTTAAATCTGTTTTGTATGAAGGGAGCCAAAGCAAGGGGAAATTCATCACTTTAAATCGGACATCTTTTGCAGAAAGGAGATTCCCATCTGTAATTTGTGCCGACTTTGCTCGAATTTCCCAAGTATTTAAGCGGCTCACGCTCGTTGTAATAAAAGCCCCATAAATGGTGAAATTGCCATCTGAATGAAGCTCAATTCGATCGCCTCCCAAATACCAGCCACCATCTTTTGTCCGGCCATCAATAAGACATCCCGTTTTCGAAAGGAGATCGAAATCTAGCTTTTTCCCGACGAAGATATGGCCCTGATATTCCATCATCAGGTCACCTTCGGCAGAAATTTTTTGCTCATCTTTTGTATTGATATATGTGATTTTCTGTGCCTGGATCCGAAGAGAAGGAGCAGTAATAACTCCACCTTTTTCGGTTTTCACAATCCCTTCAGAATACTCGGGATCCTTCAAGTTGATGACAAACTCATCGCTCTTTTCGGCAAAAATGGGTGCAGTAAAAGCAAGAGAAACAGCAATAGCAATCGATCGAAAATTCATTAAGAAAGGAGTATAGCTGAAGTAGGTAAATTACTGAAGAGTTCTCAGCAAAAGACCTGCTAAAACATAGCGGTTTTTTGGATTCCCATCGCGCATGGCTTCGAGGAGAATTTCGATACTGCTCCCTTGTTGTTTTTCTGCAAGAGTTTGATAGGCTTCAATGAGAAGACGAGAGCTGTCTTCTGGAGTGAGTTCATGTGGCGAGTCACCAAGTCGCTTATCCATCGGAATAAGGGGACGAAAGCGGATCATTTCGCTATTTTTATTGCGGTCGATCCATTCTTTCAGATAGTCCCCATAGGGCCCCTCTTTACCCATTCGATAAAGAGCCAGATTACAATAGGCCCGAATGAGAGGCATTCCTGCTTGACTGCTTTTCAAAATGAGAAGAGATGTAGCTGCAGGCGTCTGCAGATTCTCGAGCAGCATTACAAGAGAGGGAATTAGATCGGTTTGCCCACTTTCAAAAATCACTTTCGCTAGCTTCAAAAATACTTTCTCCGAAAGATTCATTGCATCAAGTAGTACTTGCTGCCGAATAGCAAGCGTGGCGCCCGGCACATCGAAAAAGGTATTTTCTTGTTGCGCTGTGGAAAAGACAGGTTTAAAAGCTAAAAGGGTTTTTCCTATAGAAACCTGGGGCATAAAACCCATATCCCTGACATCGCGCACTAAAATTTCAAGAAGCGCATGCTCAGAGCGAGGATCGCGATGTTTTAAAAGAGAAAGAGCTGCATTGATTCGAATGGCAAGTTCTGGATGATGACAAAGTTGAGCGAGAGTATCTTTCCCTTCCACGATATCTGCGAGAGCAACGATGGCAAAGAGGTCTCCAGCGCTTGCTTTTTGAATGATGAAATTTTTTGTCTCCCTATCCCCTAATAGATAGAGCGAACGTGCTGCTGCAATTTGCACATTTAAGGGAGAAGACTCAAAAAGTCGCTTTAATTTCCTGATTGATTTTGAATCTTTCAAAATCCCCACTGCGTGGGCAGCAGCTTCTTTCTCTGCTACATTGAGGTGGGTGATATTCATCCGAATGGCGGGCAAAAGGTCATCCCTTCCAAAGCGGGCGGCGCTTAAGAGAGCTTCGACCCGTACGGCAGGAACCTTGTCCTCCATTAAATGGCGCAAGATCGCAATGGCATCAGAAGTTCCAATGAGAGCAAAGAATTGGGGAAAGAAAAAGCGGGCCGGTGGCGGCACCCGATACATTAGAGATTCAATTTGTCCCACAGAAGTTTTGTGTTTGCGTCTTGCAAGATGAAGCGCGGCCTCCATTCGGGCGAAAAAGAACTCCGAAGACATTGCTTTAACAAGCAATTCGTCACTGCGGTCATCTTGCATGCCTCCTAAAAATTGGATAGAAGCCACCTGTGTTTCGGCATGAGAACTTTTGATCCCGGCTTCTAGGATATCAAGAGAGGAAGAGACATTGGCAATTCCGGAGCCATAGATAGAGAGAAGTTGTGTCTGCTGATCTGGACTTCGCGCTCCTTGCTCAAGAAGGATGAATGCCATCTGCTGCAGGATCTCAAAGTCGTGCTTTCCCAATTCATTTTTATAGCGAAAATAGAGGGTAACGGACTTTTCCATTTCTCCTGCTTGCATCAGATAGGTGATTTGATTTTTATTGATTGCACCACAGAGAGAGAAGGAAGCGATTGTGAGTATTGCAAGTAGCAAAATTCTCATGCCATCTTCATAACAGTCTTTTCGATAGATCTCCAGAGAAAGTTTTTATTCTTTGCAAAATTTCCTTTAATAGTTATCCTCTTTTGCCATGGTAGATTCAGTGTCAGGCCCTAAAGCGGCAAGAGAAATCCTTTCGGTTGACTTTTCCATAGGAAAATTTGTATCTGATCCTTGTCAGAGCTCCATTCGCTTTGGAAAAAGAGATTCATCCCAGTTTTTCGACACTTTAAAAAATTTCTTTTTGATGGTTTTCTCGTGGATCAAATACAAGATCTTTTTTTTCTGTTTTGATTCCGAGGAAGAGCAGCAAAATCAGCTTAAAAACGAACTCAGTAAGTATATTGATGAATATTATGAAAAATGTGCTGTGCCCTCTTCTGAAAACAAAAAAGAGCTAAGAAAAGACTATAAAAAACTCGATTCTCAGATAAGAGAGCTAGTAGAAGAATCAATCAAAGAAATTCTCAAAGAAGCTGAATCTGAACTCAAAGAAAAAGATCTGAACGTTTTTTGTAAAAAGATTCTTAACGATCCATTTCTTAAAATTAAGGATGATAACAAACCCCAAGAGCAGCAGGAAATACAAGTAATGGGGCATGCCCTTTGGCAAGCATCTGAAAAATTAGAAGGTTATTCCAAGGAGTGAGCAATGGTTTATGTCAGTAAGGTCGGAACAGCAAATTCTAATTATTTCGATTCTAGCATTCCGGTCATGCGAAATACGATACCATGTGAATATCAATCCTCTATTAGCTCAGCAAAAAAAGATGGAGTAAGAAACAAAATCTATACTGTGTTAAGTGTTCCAGGCCGACTTTTCCTCTGGCTCTTTTCACAAGTGGCAAAGTTTTTGCGAAATTATGTATTTTGTTGCTGTGGTTATAGTGACAGCAACGCAATAGACTGGGAAGGGACAAAAGATGTTTTTGAGACTATCTACATGGCTATTTTTCCTTCCAAACATGGGAATCATCTAACAGACCGTCAGAAACAATTCGAAAAAGCTTTCAGAGGACTCTCTGATGCAGCTCAAGAGCGATTTCGTGAGCACATTGGTTATGTACTTGAAAAACGCAAAGGCATTTTGGATAGAGCCAAACAAATCGAAGAGTTCAAAAAGAATCGGAATTCGATCAAATTCTATAAGGATTATTTCGGCAATATTGCAAACAATGAAGTTCTTGAAGAAGCTGTGAAATCCTTTGATGATGAAATAAAAGAGAAGACAAAATAAGAGCAAGTTGTTTGACATATATTCCCATCCTCTATCGGCCTTATTCATTGGAATAGGGTCTATTTTTTCAAGTAGATTCGCTTTGTCCTTCCTTTAATTTTTCTTTATGCTATAATACTGCTCGTCTTCACAAAAAGCATTGTCTCAAAAGGACATTGCGATAAACATTAAAGGAGTAACATTATGGTTATCAAACCTGTTGGGAGCACTTCCAACCAAGCCCCATTAGAGCTATTCTCAAAGAGCGTAGTTCAACAAAGAAATGAATTTGGCAAAAAGAACGAAGATACAATCGCATCTTCTGATCAGAAAAAAGAAAGTTGGGGCGCTTGTGCAACGCGATGGCTCTGTTTTGTCCCTAATCTGATGTGGCTCTGTGTGAAAAAAGTCCTATGTGTCGTGACTTGCGGATTATATTGTTCGGACAAACCATCTCGTGAGGAAATAAAAAAAGGCGTCGAAAAAGTTCTTGAAGTCTGGAAAAAAGTCGACGCAACCAATGAAGAAAAATCTGCTGCTTGGAAAGATTTTTGTAATCAAATCCCTGGAGCAAAAGAAGAAATATTAAATGCATTTATGGATGTGCATGCAAGTGCTGCTAAAGGGTCTAAAGCTACCGAGAAAGAAAAGGAAGAATGGATAAAGGAAAATGGAAAAGACCTTCGAGAGAAAGCAGAAAAGAGTATCAGTGACATGGATATTAATTGGTTGGAAACTTATCTAGCACGTCTTGTAGTTGAAGCAAGTGAGAATGCAAGTAGTTAAGAAGTTCTTCTCGTCCGAAAAAATGGGAAAGTGCATGAGTGCTTTCCTTTTTTTTTAATGAGATAGATTCATGGGGGAAGTAAAAATTCCTTTTTTTAATTCCTTCCATGGACTATACTTCTGAGCCAAGTTTAAGCGTGTTGGCAATGACAAAGCGATATTTTAGAAATTGCCAATAAGAGGAAATTTTTTGGAGGTATCATGATAGATAGTGTAAATTCAGTTAAGGATGTTGCAAATCCTGCGACAAATGCAATCCTAATGCAATCACATGTAAATAATGCACGTTATTCAGATGGAATTTCATTTGGTAAAGATGAAAGTGGCTATTGTGGAAGCATTTTTAGCAAAATTGGTGGAATATTCTCATGGATTTTGGGAACGATTAAGTCGGTTTTCAAAACCATTTTTTGCTGTGATTGTTCAAGAAGTGTAGATGGGAAGGCTAGCATTGAGGAGCTCACCCAACTCAAAAGTACTTTTAGTTCTTTAAGAGAAAAATTTGTTTCCAGTAGGAATTCAAAAGAAAGAGATGAGTTTAATAATTGGTGGAAAAAAGCATTTGATAATCTAGGTGAAAGAGGGCAAATCCTTATCATAAAAAAACATATGGAGGGTTGGGCTAAAGACAAGCTTAAAGGTGAGGATCCAACTGAAGATCTGATTGCCGAACACGTAGAAGGTTTGTATCAAGATTCGGATAGGAAAGCTGATGCGCTCGCATTTGTAAAAGAACTTAAGATTGGCACACATGGCGTCAATTCCTGGGATCCAGTTCATGATAACTATGTTCCAACTTATCTTGCTAAAATCGCCGATGACTTAAATAGTCAAATTGGTAACATAGGTAGTGAAAAAGAGAAGGAAGCGGGATAATATAGATTAGTTGAACCCCGTCCTTTCGGGCGGGGTTAGGTTTTTTGGGGATGTTTTATGGTAGTGCACATAGATTTGAAAGGCCCCATTTCTAAGGTGGGTTTTCAAGGGAATTTTAGTTCAGTCCAATCTCAAATTGCGCTTAATGTGAAGGATACCATTCGATTTGGTAAGGAAGAACCTAGCGCTTTTTTAAAGTTCACTACAAAAATGAAATTTTTTTTTCATTGGGTCTATATCAAGGCGAGATTTTTGTTTTCAAAAATCTTTTCCTGTTTTGATTCTCTAAAATTGAAAGAGACAATCCTTGAGAAACATCAGAAAAATTTGAAAGAACTGGATGCTTATTCGCATTCTTTTGCAGAACGAGTGAAACGGGAAACAAATCAAGAATTCAAAAGTTGGTGGGAGAAAACTTTCGAATCTCTCGATCCAGATATCCGCAAAATGCTCATTCTTGAAGATATTAAAACTTTAGCTCCTGAGAACTACTCTAAAAAAGAGGCTTGGGCAGAGGAAAATTATTCCATGCGGCGAGTCACTTCAACAAAGTTTGTTAGGAATTTGGAGCCTGTTCCTTATAATGGAATAACTTATGATCCTATTGATGAGGATGGGGTCCCTGCTTTTATAAAAAATGTGAAAGATAAGCTGAGGGAAGAAATCAAAGAATTGGAAAAGAAATAACCAATCATTCAGAGATTTTTTTTAACAGCCTCAAGAGTTTTCTTATGAGGCTTTTTTCTTGCTCTTTTGAGGAGGAGGGACAGCAGAAATAGACTCACTCAAGTCGACCCAGATGGGGGAGGACCAGGCGATCTGCCCATCTTCTTGCATAACGCGTATGTAATAATAGGCGAATGGAGGGCGTTCATCGGGAGAGTCGAGGGCGATATTTTTGAGCTCCTGAAAATCATCATACTCAAATTCCACATTCACCTGATTAGGCTGGAGCTTATGGAGTTCTGTTCCATTGCAGATGATGAGGATTTCTTTAATCGGAGCTGTTCCGCAAATAAAGCCTGTGATGTGGCGGTTAAAGGCCAGCCCAGGCTTATTTTTAGTTGAAAGTTCGGTTCCTATTTGGCTTCCAGCAATATAAAACCCAAGAACGATACGAGCACCTGTTGTGGCATAACAGGAGCGGTTGTAGAGGGCTTGTATAAGAGTATCGCGGGTTTGTTCAATGGCAATGATAGCAGTAAGACCTGGCGAGTATTGTGCTTGATCACTCTCATAGAGATCTTGGTAGATACCTCTGTCATCAAGGCCTCCTGCAACAAAACCAAAGCGCATATTTTGGTTGAGGGCGAGTCTAATGGAACCTTCCTGAGTTTCATTGATACCTTCGCCTGAAGGGCTTTTAATGGGCCTAGGATTGCCTTCTTTCTCAAGACATTCACTCGAGCCCCAGGCATTATAAATTTCAACGATTCGTTCAAAGTCGGGATTGAATTCAGAAAAATCGGTTTCATATCCTTTTGCCATAGTAAATTCGGGAATAGCGAGAATCTCTTTAGGACTGTGGATTTTGTAGATCTTTTTCAGGTTGGTATATTTGGAATCTTTTTTGCGCATGAGAGGTTTGTTGTCTTTCCAGTAGATGATCTGGCGCAAGCCCTCATTTTCATCCCCAAACCATTGCAGTCCCAACATTGTTGTGAAGCGGCTTTCTTCATTGTATTCATGGATGTTCGAACAAATCGCTTTCCACACTTCATTGGAAGTTTCCTCTGGGCTTTCGAAGGATGAAGTTCCAACAAATTGTCTCACTACTTCATCGCGAATATGACGCATAAACGTATCAATGCCTTCACTGGAATCGATTTTTTCTGATTCCCCATGTAAGGTTCCCCAATAGATGCTGTAATCGCTTTCCCCTAAACATTTGATAGGGGAGGAGTAGAAGACAGCATTATTTGAGGAACTTTTCAATTGGATTTTGTAGATACCAGGTTCATTGAAATAAAGATTCGGCAGAACAATGAATCCCGTCTCGGGAACAAAGAGTTTCCAATTGAGGTTTTCCCGTAAGAACTCGTAGCTCAGTTCGATCAGAGTTCCCTCTGGTGCATTGCTGGTCAAGTTCCCAAAGGCATCTTCAAAGCGGACGATGACGTCAAAACGGCGATTTTTTGCGACAAGAGAGGGAACAAAGATCCGGATATTTTTGAGTATATTGCCTCGTATATCAAGCGAGAAGATTTCGGGTTCCTTGTAATCTCCTTTACCCTTGGTATCTACATAGAGGTGAAAGGGACGTCTTCTTTGTGTGATGGTTTGGGCGCAGTTCCCCTTAGAGTGGTCTTTCCCAGGGGTCCCTAAGAAGATCTCAATGGTTTCTCCTGCCTTGATTTCACCTGGTAGAGTGAACTCGAATGCAGGGGCGTAGTGATTAGGGGAATAGATCTCTTCTGGGATGAGGGTTTTGCCTCCTGGTAATGCAAGCCAAATGCTATTTTCTTTAATCTTGGGATCGTTCTGGGGGATTTCCCAATCGGTAGGGCGATTTTGCATCACGAGATCAAATTTTAATTTGGTCCCTTTGGGGAACCCTGCAGCTAATGTATGAGAAAACTTCCAAGTTTTCGTCTCTCCTGCAAGAGCGAAGTTGGGTTCTGTGAGACAAATGGATCGACGCATAATAACTGATTATGCTCTTGTCTCCTCATTCTTTTAAAGTCTTTATACCCAAACAACTTGAAAAATTGGTTTTTCCCAAAGCTAGGGCTCATATTTCAGAATGGGAGGGTTCAATTTTGGATATTTCTGAAAATAGAAAAAATAGGGGGACGCCATAGGTTTTTTGCGCGGCAAATTTTGTTGCCGCGTCGGCACTTCGTGTCATTGAGCTGATTCTGGCTTCGGCAAATCACCCCTCTCTCCGGACCCCGTGTGGAACACTGTGGTCCGATCAAACGGGGCAATTTTCCTTTGCCATAACATCCATTGGCTGGAAGAGCATTTCAGCAGGATTTCACCTGCCTCAATGTCATCTTCCAGGACCAGTTTAGATTGGTTGTGGCGAATAGACTGGCTCTGCGAGCGACGTAAAAAGAGGATGGAATCCCTTTTACGCTCGAGCAGTCGACGGCTGCATGCGCACAGCAAAATCGGTCCGTGTGAAAAAGGATAGTGCTTTGTGCACAGACTTTTGAACGTAGGATCCGATTTGGCAAAGCGCATGTCAGCTCAAGACACGAAGTGCTGGACGCGGCAAATTTTAGTTGCCGCGCAAAAAAAACTATGGCGTCCCCTATTTTTTCTATTTTCAGAAATATCCAAACTCGAATCTCATATGAATGCTGGCTTTAATTTGGAGTTAGTGGGGGGTGATGCGGATTTTTTCAATGGTTCTCTCGGAAGAGCTCAGAACCTCTAGATCAAAGATATCCTGATGCAATCGCCAACCTTTAGAAGGGATGGTCCCAGCTTTGTGAAAAATAAAACCTCCCAGGGTGTCATATTCAGGGCTTTGAGGAATTTCAATGCTCAATTCTTCTTCGATGTCGATGATGGTCATTTTCGCATCGACAATCCATCCTCCTGAGGGAAGAGGTGTATAGAGAGCTTCTTCATCGTAATCAGTTTCATCGGCGATCTCACCTACTAGCTCTTCTAAAATATCTTCGATTGTCACAATGCCCTCGGTCCCTCCATACTCATCGACAACAATAGCAAGATGGATTTGTTTGCTCCGAAATTCTTGCAGGAGCTGGGAGATTTTCTTTGTTTCGGGAGTATAAACGATGGGCTTGAGAAGTTTTTCAATGGGCCTTTCGAGTTCTTTCGAAGCATTGAGGTAGATATTGAGGAGGTCTTTGTAGTAAAGCGTTCCAATGACATTGTCGACACTGTCTTTCCAAACGGGGATTCGGCTATATTTCTCTTCTAAAAAGTGAATAGCTGCCTCTTTCACGGTGGTTTCAGCAGGAAGGGTGAACATGTCTACTCGGGGAACCATTACTTCTCGAGCAATGCGTTCTTTAAAAGAAACAACAGAAAGAATCAGTTTCTGGTCATTGGGATCAAGATAGGGAGTGAATTCTGAGTCATGGAGGATCTCGAGGATTTTATCCTTGATGTGGAAAGAAGATTTCGTAGGGAGAAGTCGAAGAATTTTAAAGAAGAGCAAGGCGAGTGGATAGAAAGGGAGAAGATAGAGCGAGACAATTTGACAAGTGGCTTTAAAGAATGTTTTTGGCTGAGTTAAGCTCAGCGCTCGCATTAAGGTATCTGCTATAAGTGATAGAGCTAAAACAGCAAAGGCTAGGAAAATAAAATCCCATAAAATAGGAGGCTCGGAAAAGAAGGAAAGGATGAAGGCAAATGCTGAAAAGGTATAGCAGATCAAAAGGATATTTTTTGTTAGGCTAAGAGAGTATGTGAGGGAATTTCTCTTGGTTTTTTTAAAGAGAAATTTCCCTGGACCTTTTTGTTTTGCTGCTAAAGTTTCTGCTTGTGCTTTGCCAAGCATTTGCATTGCTGAAGTGATTCCGGTAATGAAGCTCGAACCGATCAGAAAAATAAGAGCAAAAATAGGGGATTCAATCATTCTAAATTATTTTAACCCCTAACTGTTTTTTAGCAAGAGTGTTCATCCATTTTTTTTCTTGTTTTCGCATCTCTTTGCGCGCACGTGGGGTTGTATCTTCATACCCGAGAAGATGGATAAATCCATGTACGATATAAAGGGTGATTTCTTCTCCCAAATCTCCGCCATGCTTTGCAATATACTCCTCAGCGACTTTGGGGCAGACAAATATTTCTCCCAAAAAATGGGGATCATCATAAGGAAAGGTGATACAGTCGGTAGGGGAAGGATCGTCGAAATATTGGGCATGAAGATCGGCGATTTTCGCCTTTCCCACAAAGTGGACCGCCATTTCATTTGCTTTAATTTGATTCAACAAGAAGCAAATAACCTCTTTAGCGGAGGGTAAAGAAATGACAATAGCTCGTTGGGAATTTGTAATCAGGAGCTTATAGGACGGGGGTTTTGGGAAGGCCTGTGGCTTTTTTATTTTCGCCATCTTTCCATTTGCCCAATTTTCTCAGGACATCAATTCTTTCAAAACGCTTGAGAACATTGCGCTTTTTCCCAGCTTTTCCCGATTTTCCATAGCTTTGATGTCTAGACATAGTGAACCTGTTTATTTGATTTTTGGAATGAATACAGCTTTTGCAAGATCTCCTTCAAGAGCATTGGCATGTTCTTTAAATCCTAGGGGAAGGTTGTCTTTCTTGGGCCCTGTTTTGGGTTGTGGGGGTTTGCACTTGCGAGGGCACTGTGCTTGTCTTTCTGCTTTTTTGCTAATGCGTGTCATTGTAATCTCCTATCGGAACAAACGTTCAGTATAGAGAATTTATGTGAGAAATTCAAGATGAAAAAAAAATTAAAAATTCTCTTTAGAAGCGGGCTTAGGAGGTGCGGTTCCGGGGTGGATCACGCCACAGGAGACGATGCATTTAATCGCATCTTCGGGTTTCATATCGAGGTAGATCAATTCTTTTTTTCGATACATGAGCAAGAAGCCGGTCGTTGGGTTAGGCGTTGTGGGGATGAGGACAGAGATGAGTTCGTCATTCACCGCTTTCGAGCACTGAGGAGGAGATTCTCTTGCTACGAGTCCTAACATGAAGGAGGCGTTGCTGGGAAAGGGAGCCAAAACAACCTTTTTAAAGGAATCTTTGTCGCTTACGAACAGGGTTTTGATGATTTCTTGTGTGGTCTTATAGACGGTGTTGACAATGGGGATTTTGTGCAATATGCGATCTCCGAGGCGCAATAGAGCATTGATGAAGAACCAACGGGTGATTATTCCAAGGCAGACAGTGAAAAGGAAAAGAGTGATGAGGATCAGGAATTGACTAAAATATTTGATTACTTGTTCTGGACTAAGAAACAAAAAGCCCCGATTGACGATATCGAGCTGGGCTAAAAAACTTGAGGCGAGGCCGACAAATGGTTGTGTCAATAATCGGATGAGAAATCCAAGTACGAGTATCGTGACCGTAAGAGGAAGGAGGATGACAAGGCCTGTGATTAAATGTTTTTTCATGATTTTAAATATATAGTAGGTTTAGGGGTGGTTTGCAAGTAGAAACCGCCAGGGGAGATGGGCATGTTCCTGGGCATATGATACACCAATACGGGGTAGGCACGCAACATCAGACTCTTTGACAACGATTCCTCGATCTTCGATCCAGATAGGAGCTTTTGTCAGAGGATGGCCTGTATGACTTCGATCAATCCCAAGGGCCTTGCAGACGCTACCGGGACCAGCGGTAAGATTTTTTTTGGTTTTGCGCCGTTTTTGCATATGAGAAATACCCACATTAGGTCTCAGTGCCCGGACGAGGATAGCATGTGGATCATCTCGTTTGCTCGTCACGACATTGAAGAGATTGTGCATCCCGTAGCAGAGATAGACATAGGAGACGCCTCCTTTTGCAAACATGATTTCGGTTCGCTTGGTGCGCCGTCCTCCATAGGCATGACAGGCTTTGTCTTCTGCTCCTTTGTAGGCCTCGGTTTCAATGATCATGCCCCCTGTGAGCTTTCCATCGATTTTGCTTAAAAGCCATTTCCCTAATAGCGACTTAGCAAGAAAGACAACATCCGTTTTTTGATAAAACTGAGAAGGGAGGATCATCGTTTTCGCTTAGACATTCGCTTGGATTTTACAATGAGTTCCCACTTGGATTCAAGATGAATGAGATCAACAATCTCAGGTCGGACGGTGATTTCTTGTCCGATGATGTAGCGCATTTTCGTATTTTCACCTTCGAGCATAGGAACTTTTTCAACGTAGATGAAATAATCACTTTCCAGTTGTGAGACATGGAGAAAGCCTTCTAAAAAAAGATCTTTCACTTCGAAAAAAAAGCCAAAGGGTTTGACTTTCGTGACATGGGCGATGAATTTGCGCTTTGGATTTTCTTCCATCCATGTTTGCAATAGACGGTATTTTTTGAGCCGTTTTACATTCATCTCTGCTTTGAAGGAAATGCGCTCTTTTTCTGAGCAAATCTCTCCAATTCTGTGGAGATCGAGATCTTTTGGTTCTTCATCAAAAAGCAGGCGCTGTGTGACGAGATCACTATAACGGCGAATGGGACTCGTGAAATGGCAATAGTGCTCAAGAGCAAGTCCATAATGTCCCACGTTCTGAGGGGAATATTGGGCCAATTTGAGGTTGCGAATAAACGCAATTGCAAGTTGCTGGCTGAAGTTGGTTTCACGTGCATGATCGAAGAGTTCTTGCAAATCTTTTTGGGTCGGCTCTTTTGGGACTTTAAAGCCGAGTGTCCTGGCCATAGAAAAAAATTCTTCGAGATTTTTGCTATCTGGTTCTTCGTGAATCCGAAAAAGTTGCGTTTTTCCTTTTTTTTCCAAGTGCGTTGCCACCATTTCGTTGGCTTTGAGCATGAATTCCTCTACCACTTGATGCGTGATGTGGTATTCCTCGATTTTGACCCCAGTAGGAGCTCCATTTTTGTCGATGATGAGGATCATTTCGGGAAGAGCAAAATCGATACTACCGCGCAAAGATCGTTTTTTCTTCAGCAGATGGCAAAGCTCGACCATAAGGTGCAAGTCTTTTGCATGGGGGCTTTTTTTCTTTCCCTCCAAAACCTGTTTTGCTTCGCCATAGGTGAATCGTTTTTGGCTTTTGATGAAACTCCGTTTTACTTCGGCAGAGATGAGAGTTCCCCCGCGATCGAATTGCATCAAAACGGAAACAGTGAGGCGGATCACGTCTTGCTTTAAGCTACAGAGGTTATTGGAAAGTTCTTCGGGGAGCATGGGGACGCATTTTCCTGGAAAGTACGTAGAATTGCTTCGCTTAAGTGCTTCTTTGTCGAGGGCACTATTTGGACGGACATAATGGGCGACATCGGCAATGTGAACCCCTAAGAAAAAGTTTCCCTTGCGGTCTTTTGAAATCGAAAGAGCATCATCAAAATCTCGAGCTGTTTCGGGGTCAATCGTAACGCAAGGAGTTTGAGAAAGATCGAGTCTTCCTTTTTGTTCTTTTTTTGCAACTTGCTTCCCATATTCTTTGGCTTCTTGGATTGCGCTCTTCAGAAAGTCGCGTGGCAGATTGTATTCTTCAATCGCAGCATCAATATCGATAGAAGGATCTGAGATATGACCGATTTTATGAGACACCTCACAAATAGTGGGATTTTTTTGATTTCCCCACTCGACAATTTTGAGGATCAGTCGGTCTCCTATTTTCAGTTTTTTCTGTTTCCCATTTTTGATAATGACGGGCCTTGCCTCACCAAAGAGGGGAACATGGGCCATAATCCTTGTCTTATCAAGATGGTCGACGATCCCCGCTACATGAGTGCGGGCTCTCTGCATGATGGAGAGAATTTCTCCTTCGGGTCCTTTCTCTGGTTTTCTTGATTCGAATTGGACGGCAACTTCAACGATATCCCCATCAACGGCATTGCGTGTGAGATGACGAGGAATAAAGACATCTTCGCTGCATTTAGAGGGGTCCTCTGGGATGACAAACCCAAAGCCCCTAGGATGCATTCGCACGGTTCCGGTGATAATGAGCTGTTCTTTTGGGGGGCGTTTCGCCATATCTATCACTATAGGGTCTAGATCAGTTTAAAGTCTCGTTTTTCTCAATGGGATGCGTTTTGACAAGATCGGGCTCTAGTCCGCAAAAATGGGCAATATTGTGGCACATTTTCTCATGGCTGAAATTGATCAGAACACCACCGAGATCAAAAAAGATCGTTCACATCCACCGCTGCTTTTGTCTTTCCATTACTCGTGTACCATATTTGCGACACAACTTGAAAAATCCCTCATCAGTCCTTCCATTTTCTAAAATACCCCAATAAGCATCGAGATGCCAAGCTCCTTCTTCCGTTAAAAGGAGGGTCCACGCATGGCGGCCGAAAGGGGTTTGTTCTCGAATGAGGAAGACCTCACCTGTTAGGATTTCTTTTTTAATGAGGTGATCAATCAAATATGTAGTAGTGAGCGCGATATGTCGGCAGACTCCCACTTTTTCCTTTAAAAAGAGTTCCAAGGGAATTTCT
>JAAKFC010000049.1 GCA_011065225.1 Chlamydiota bacterium | reverse complement strand
ATGAGGCTTTCTGTGGCAGCCTTGGGAGTGCGAGAGGCAGTGATGATATCGCGGATTTGAGCGTCGGAGAGGGGTTCAGTGAGGCCATCAGAGCAGAGGAAGTAGATGTCTTCTGGCTCAATGGGCTCCGCAGCGATATCTGGAAGGACGGTTTCTTGCGTGCCGACGGCGCGTGTGATCACGTTTTTGTAAGGGAAAGAAAGAGCGCGGGATTCATCGAGCTCGCCGCTTGCAATCAGATCGTCTTTGAGGGAGTGGTCGCGAGTCAGTTGGGTGAGTCGATTTTTTCTGATGCGATAGATCCGGCTATCGCCTACATGGGCGTAGATGAACGTGGAATTTGTGATCAAGGCAAGGCAAAGGGTCGTGCCCATCCCTTCTAGTTCTTTACTTGTTTTAGAAAGCTCGAAAACATGGGTATTCGTTTCTGTAATAGCTTTTTCTAGAATCTCTTCCCATTCATCTGGAGAGTGGGTTTTTTCATGTGCTTCTTTGACAATGTTGCAGAGCTGGAAGACGGTTTCATTGGCGGCTACCTCTCCTGCATTGTGGCCACCCATTCCATCTGCAAGGATGAAAAATTGCTCAGCGGGCATCAGGGCCCAAACATCTTCGTTGTTGATGCGGCCAAGGCCGATGTCAGAAGCTCCAAAAGATTTAATCTTCATGGCAACCTGCTGGGTGGCTCACTCGTCCCATAAAGAGAATCGCACGTGAGTGGTAGTCGACAATGAAGAAGAGAAAGGGATGATCGGCGATGAAGTCTTTTGCATCTTCTACAATAGGAGGAGCTGAAGTGATGCCAATGTTGCTTGTGGTAGCAGATGCTGCAGTTACTCCATTTTCATGAAAAGAGAAGTAGGTTTCATGTAGGACTTTGTTGAGAAAAAGATCTTTCATCTTGTCAATTTTGGAGAAGTTGGCTTGGTAGGAGAAGGCCTGCTTGATTCCCAATTTTTTGAGGATATCATTGAGGAGGAGTTTTTTGGAAAAACAGAATTTGGGGATGTGGGCATTAATGCCGGTAGGCTCTAGGGAATAGAGAATCTCATCCAGTGTTTTTGCGGTAAGTTTTTTTTCAATCTCGGGAAGGGATTCTTTTTTGGGAAGAATGAGAAGGCATTCGAGAAAGGGTTGCTGGGTGCCATAGCGGGCAAAGGGAAGCGCTAAGCATTGCACTTCGTCATCTTCATAGTAAGGGAAGGCGTGGATCCGATGGAGCATATCCACTTCGATTGGGTTTCCCATTGAGGGATGAAAGGTTCCTTTGTGAATCCGAAAGGGAAAAGCCCAAGCCCCTTGGAAATAGACCGCATTGGCGACAATTAGGCGGGTGGATTTGTCAATGTCTTGTTCTGTGACGAGGTTTTTGATTTTTCCTCTTGTCTTTTCATCTATCCAGTTGTTGATTGTCTCAAGGGCATTATCGGGAACTTCAAAATCAACCGATTGCAGTTTCGCGTCAAAGTCTTGGGCAGCGATTTCTTTAAAGCGGGTGAGAAAGTGGGTTCCTTTATGTGGGAAGAGGGCATTGGCAATCGAGAGCTCATAACCGTGCTCAGTCTCTTTTGTAAGGTGCATGAGATGTTTGTGAAAGGCTGAGAGGAATTGATCCTTTTTTGCTGAGATGTGAAGGGCGTTTTTGATTTCACGGGCTGTATCCTCTGCGCTGCCGAAATAGAGAAGAGCGAGGTTCGAAAAAATGCCATAGGGGGAAAGGGCGAGATTTTCTTCATCTTGAAACTGTGAAAAAAGGGCCATAGAAAATGCGTTATTATCTTCTCCAATGGAACCAGCAAAACAGCAAAAGGGAAGAAGGAAGAAAAGCAAGATTTTTTTCATGAGCCTATCCTTAAATTATATTTTTTTGAGATTTCTTTAGGTTTTTGAAGAGATTGCAAAGGGAATTTCGAAAGCAATATTTGTAAATATTGGTGAGGAATTCCCTTTGGAAGATCACAAAAAAATAAGGGAAGATCATAAATATAATTTAAGGATAGGCTCATTAGGAAGCCTCCGGGAAAAATACGATTCTGAGTGCGCTTACGGTATTGAATGTCATGTGAAGTCCAATGGGGGCCCATAAGGAGCCTTGTCTCTCATAGAGAAAGCCTAGGTATCCACCTAGAAGAAAGAGGGAGAGAATGAGAGAGGCATTGCCAAAGCCTTGACTGGGTGAAAAATGAAAAAGGGAAAAGAAAAATGCTGAGAGAAGAATCGCAGCGCGGGCGCCCAATCGTTTTTTGAAATAGGTTTGCAAAAGTCCTCGGAATAAAAATTCTTCAATCAGGGGTGCTAAGACAAGTACGGAAAGAAGAGCAAAAACAATGGAAATAGGGGAACCCATTGCTGCTTTGACAAATTTGACCGCTGTTTGTTCGAAAAAGCTAAGGCCTAGAGATTTTAGAAGTTTATCGATGAGTTCACTTAAAATAGTCACGATGGGAAAACTCAAAAACCAGGTCAGGGCGCCGAGGCCAAGATCAAACTCGATAGGGTGGGAAGGGTTGTGATCCGTATTTTTCCAGATTCTGCGATAAAGAGTAGAGTCTTGTCTATAGAGGAAAGATTGAAGAAGGCAGAATACGATGATCATCGCACTGCATTGAATCCCTGTCAGCAAGGCAATCGGTAGGCCGAGCAGTTCGGGGTTGATTTTATGCAGGGAGAAAAGAAGCAACTTAGCAAACAGAGGTGCGATCAAAAGCGCGAGGATGAGGTAGAGGGCAAAACTCGCCAGGAGCTGGAAATGGGAAACTGTTAGCTCTGCTTTTTTTAGGTCTTTTGGCAGTTGGTAAAAACCTTTTTGAAACGCAAGCCAATTGATGGCAACAGCCCAAATGATGATAAAAATGAGCATCTTTAGTTTGTCCTTAGTATATTTTCTTCAATGCACATCGCAATTTTGCGAGAGAGTTTTGCATGAGCAAGGCCCATGGGACTGATTCGAAATTCTTCATTATTTTGAGATAGCGCTGCATTAGGGCTCAAGGGTTTTTCCAGAAGTGTATTTGCACTGAATAATTCTTTTAAAATGACTTTGTTATTTTGCATATCGAGAATTTTCAAAAGAATGCTCATGGAAAGATCTGATGGAGTTTTGCCATTTTCTTGCAGCTCGATCAGCTGCATTTGTACTAGAAATTGTCCAGCGTCTTTTTCGAGAGAGAAATATTCTTTTTCTTCTAAGAGGTCTGTTACTGCCTTGGTAAATGATTCTGCTATCTTCAAAGAAGAAAAAGTGCAGGCTTCATCTTCTACGGGAAGGACAACCACGGTTGGCTTAGAGCAACATTCCGAAGAGAATGCAGTGCCATCAATATTTGCCCGAGTACAGGCGGTAAAAAGAAAAAGACAGAGTAGCAATCGCATCTTCCTGAGGATAGCAAACTCGCTCTAAGAGAGCAATAGAAGGCTACTGTAAGAAGAAAGAAAATATTCTTGGTCGAGTTGTTCTTCGGTTTGATTTTCTAAAGACGTATCGATAATCCGCTTCCATTTTTTCTCTGTGGGAGGGAGAGTGATAGAAACCCCTTCGAAATGGGCATTGAAGGCAATGTAAAGCTTTTTATCGCCTTCATGAAGTGTATAGGCGACAAATCGCCCGTCCCAATTGGGAGTATGCCATGTCACTTCCCGATCGGTTAGAAATTTTTGTCTTTGCAACAAGGGTATATTTTTTCGAAAATCGATCAGTTTTTGAAAAAAAGCCAGTCTATCGGGATGCTGTTTTATGGCATTCCAGAGAAAATAGCTTTTTTGGTTGTCTTGGCAATACACATTGTTGTTGCCATCACGTGTATGTCCATATTCATCTCCCATGAGGAACAAGGGGGTTCCCACTGCAAGGGATAGGGCGAGCAGGAAGTTGCGCATTTGTCTTTCACGAAGAAGAAGAATTTCCGTGGTGTCTGTTTCGCCTTCAACGCCGCAGTTCCAGCTATCGTTAAAACTATTGCCGTCGCGTCCCTCTTCTCCATTGTCTTCGTTGTGTTTTTCATTATAGGAGACGAGGTCGTGCAGAGTGAATCCATCATGAGCAGTCACAAAGTTGATGCTTTGATAAGGAGCTTTTTTTCCTTCATAGAGATCGGGAGAGCCGCACATGGCTGAGGCAAAGGGTCCTGCCTGCCCATCCGACCCTTTGAGAAACCGGCGCATACTATCACGAAATTTCCCGTTCCATTCTGCAAATTGTGCACCAGGAAAAGATCCCACTTGATAAAGACCCGCACAATCCCAAGCTTCTGCAATGAGCTTCGTGTTTTGCAGCTCTTTGCAATTTGTGATTGCCTCAATGATAGGGGGCGTTCCAAGTACTTCTCCATTGGCTCCACGAGAAAAAATGGAGGCTAGATCAAAACGAAAACCATCGATATGCATTTCTTCGACTAGGTAGCGCAAAGAAGAAAGAATAAAATCTATCACAATAGGATGATTGCAGTTTATCGTGTTGCCGCAACCGGTATAGTTGGTATGATCCCCATTTTCATCAAGGATGAAGTAGACCTCTTTATCGATGAGGTGAAAGCCATTTGTTCCAACGTGATTGTAGACGACGTCGAGGATCACTTCAATGCCTACCGTGTGGAGTGCTTTTACCATCTCCTTGCATTCGCTGATCGTGCCATAAGGAGCCATGGGAGCAAAGAAATTTTGGGTGGAGTAGCCCCAGTAGTTATAGAGCTTTTCTCCAGTGTTTGGGTTGGTAAGAGGATTCTCTTTTTCATCAAAAGCAAAAATGGGCAAGAGTTCAATCGCATTGACCCCCAATTTTTGGAGGTAGGGAATTTTCTCGATGATTCCTAAAAATGTTCCTGGATGCTTTACTCTGCTGCTTGGGTCTTGGGTAAAGCCGCGCACATGCATTTCGTAGAGGATGAGCGATTCAAAAGGGAGGTGAAGGGGACTGTCCCCCTCCCAATCAAATTCGAGTGAAGGAAAAACTTTGCCTAGGAGGGGTTCTGCTTTTTCTCCCCAGCTTTTAGCAGAATTGAGTTCTTTTGCAAAGGGATCCACGATCCAATCTTCGCCGATACGAAAAGCGTAAAAACAATTTTTTGGCAAACCTTGTAGTTCAATATGCCAGATATCTCCGCTTCGCTTCAAAAAAAATTCAGCAGTTTCTCCTGCATCAAAGAGTCCCAGGGTGACTTGATCAGCTTTCGGGGCATAGAAGGCAAAATTTACCCCTTTTTTAAGAGGTGTGGCTCCAAAGGGACTTAGTTTTCCTGGAGTAGATTGGATGGATTTCAAGTTTCTCATTTTTTACTTCTATTTGAAAATCGGGTACGCACGCGGGCACGGGCTCAGGCACGAACAATTCTCATTGTATATACGAAAAAACGATTTTACCCGAATTTTTTGTTGCACTTTTTAGCATTCCTTGGGAAACTCTTATAAGTAGCGAAAAATATTTCTCAAAGGAGGACATCTAAATGTCATTAGAAAACGCCAAACAGAATTTGAAGGAATTCGGAAAGGAACTCAATCTCGAAGGATTGGATTTTGATGAAAATCACACCTGTATATTGGGGATTGACAATACTTTTTCTCTCCACCTGACCTATGAGCCGAATTCAGATCGTTTATATCTCTATTCTCCCATTTTAGATGGTCTCCCAAAAGATGATAAAATTCGTTTGAAGCTCTATGAAGCTCTTCTTGAGGGATCGATGCTCGGCGGGCAAATGGCCGGCGGTGGAATCGGTGTTGCAACACCCGAAGAATTGATTTTGATGCATGCCATCATTGAGATGGGCCCTGGAACCGATGCAAAAGGCCTTTGTCGCTTTGCTCCTGTTTTTGTGGATGCTGTCGAAAAATGGCGCGACAAAGCCAAAAAGCTCAACGAAGGGCAAGAAGTGCCAAGAGAAGCGCCTCCCACTATACCTCCCCCGCAACAAGGACCTGGCCAGCCTGGCTCAGATCGATTTATTAAAATTTAGAAAGATTTTTTGTGATTTCTTCAAGAGCGGCATCGATTTCTTCGGTGATGCTCTTTTTTTTAATCTGACCGATGCTCGTCATCACAGTAGAGTGATCGCGGCCAAAGAATTTTCCAATTGTAAGATAAGGAAGACCCAGTTTACTCCGACAGAGATACATGGCGAGTTTCCGCGGAATCGTACACTCGCGGGACCTCGATTTTCCGAGGATGTCGCTGTTGCGAATTCCAAAATAGGCAGAAGTGGCGCTTAAGATTTTTTCTGGGGTGAGTTTTTGCTTTTCTTCCTCAAGAAGTAGGTCAAAAAGAAGAATTTCTGCTTGCTGGGGGGAAATCACTTGTTCTGTCTTATGGCGAAGGAAAAGGGCATCGAGTGCTCGCATCATGGCATTGGTTTTTGCGGAAAATTTTTCTAGCAAAAAATCGACTACCGAATCGGGAAGCGAAAAGCGATGCAGGTGAGCACGGTTTTTTAGAACTTGCCCCATCTTTTTCTTAGAAAGGGGAAAAAGCTCTAATACAATTCCCCATTCAAAACGGCTAATCAACCTCGGTTCAATGTCTTCGATGCGACTTGGAGGTAAATGGCTGCTGAGAATGATTTGCTTGCCGCTCGTATGAAGAGTATTGAATGTATGAAAGAGTTCCTCTTGCGTTGCAGACCTCCTTGCAAAGCAGTGGACATCATCAATAATGAGCACATCTTGGTTGCGATATATCCCTCGAAATTTTTGCATTTGAGAATTGCGGATTGCTTTTACCACATGTTCTGTGAAGGTTTCTGCATGAACAAAAAAAACATTGAGTCCTGCATTTTGTAATTTGTTGGCGCAGGCCATTAAGAGATGCGATTTCCCCGTCCCCTGTTCTCCAAATAGAAATAGAGGATTGAATGCTCCAGGAGAGATTTTTTTGCAAAATTCAATGATTAATGCATTGTTTTGTTCAAAGATAAAATTCGAAAAAGTCTGGCTGGGATCTAGAGGAGTAGATGCAAGTTCAAGAGGAGGGGGTAAGACTTCTTCTTTTTTTTTCTTTTGCTTCGGTTTAGCCTGCGCAGCGAAATGGATTTTGATGGGATGGGCATTGTTATTGCGAAAATGCTCTTTTGCAAATTGCCGAACATGCTCTTCAAACCAAGCGATTTGAAAAGAGTTTTCAGCTTCGAGATAAAGATTGCAAGCATCGAAGCGAAAAACTTTAAGTGGCCTGAGCCATTTATCGACGGCTTGTTTGCCCATCTTTTGCTCGAGATTGCAAAGGAAAACGTCCCAGGCTTTCATGACTTAGCAGCTATTTTCTTATTTACCAACCATTGCTGGAGAATACCGAGAAGCATAGTAGTAATCCAGTAGAGATTGAGGCCAGAGGGGAATTTATAGAACATGAATGTGAAGAAAATCGACATCATATTGCCCATGAATCTCTGTTGTCTTTGTTGGTCAGTTGCTGCCTTTTGAAGGCTTGCCGTAGAAAGATATTTTTGTTGGACGAACATAATGACGCCGAGCAAAATGGGAAGCAAATGAAAAGAAGTGCCAATAAAAGGGATTGGATAGCTCCAACTAAAGAGCACATCAGGAGCTGATAAATTGTCAATCCATCCGGGGATAAAGGAGGCTCCACGCAATTGAAAAGAAGATTTGAGAAGATCGAGCATCCCAAATAAGAAAGGGAGCTGAATGAGCATAGGAAGACATCCCCCAAAGGGATTGACACCTTCTTTTCGATAGAGGTTCATCGTTTCTAGTTGGATCCGTTTGGGATCTTTCTTATATTTTTCCTTTATTTCCTTCAGCTTAGGCGCGACCTGTTGCATTTTAGCAACTGACTTCATTGACCAATTATTCAGTGGGAAGAGGAGCAGTCTGAGAACCACCGTCAGGAGAATAATCGAAATACCCCATGAATTTGTAAGGTTATGAAAGAAGTTCAAGATGATAAAAAGGAATTTTGAAAAAGGTTTTGAAATGAAGGCAAACCAACCATGGTTGCTCCGAGCTTCTATAAAATCAGGGTTTCCTCCAGTGATGGGATCGATGAAAGAATTGTCCACGGTTTCCAAAATGCTCTTATCAAAGGGTCCTGCAAAAACGCGATAATTTGTGACCCCTGGCTTGGAAAGAACAGGGGTATGCATGACATATCCCGGATATTTTTCGGCAGGAAAACGATCAAATTGCGCATCAATGATAGTGATCCGCGATGGAACAAGTTCTCCCGATACTGGGTGAACAGCAAGTCCTGGGATGCTTTTATTTAGAGGGTCGAGGATCACACCAAAGAAACCATTGCCATTGCAATACCAATCGGCTGTTAAGTGCGAGAAAGTGACAAGAGTTTTAGGGGGCTTAATTTCTTCTACTTTGCTCTTTTGATTGCGAAGCAACCGGTACTTCAATGTGGGAATGAAGCTTCCTGAGATCAACTCCACCTCGGGAACACCCATAGACATGTAGAGTTGGCGGGCATCCCCTGCTATTTTGAGATCCAAATCAAAAGTGTAAGGGCTGTCCTCGGGATTTTCTGGCAACTTAAAGGTTTTTGTGATGCGACGATTATCTTGGGTAACCTCTAGTTCGATGAGATTTTTTTCAAAGCGTTTGACAGTATAAATACTTGGGTCGGGCATCTCATCTTTTTCAAATACATTAAATGCATAGTAGTGGGGATTGACATTGGATGTAACTTCATTGGAAGAGCTTAAAATACTTCTTCGCAGAAGGGGATAATATCCCCCGTTCTGAGGCCGGAGTTGTTCTTTCTCATCAAAAACAGAATAGGGCTGTTGTGGGAAAGTATTATTGTAAGAGTAGTCTTCCGCAATGATTTGATCAAAACCGATTTCTTTCACAACGCTATTTGGATGACTTTGGGATTGAAAAGGAAGATTGATCTCAGTAAGAGCGCCGTTGAGATTGCTTACGACAAGTTGTATATATTCATTCTCTAAGACGTAATATTTTTCTTCTTCATATTTCTTTTTTATTTCAGGTTCAATGGTATAAGCAGTGACAGAATAGTCTTCGAATTGTGGCGA
>JAAKFC010000048.1 GCA_011065225.1 Chlamydiota bacterium | reverse complement strand
TAACATTCAAATTCAAAGCTCTGAGGAATCTCAGCAGATCCAATGATAGATTTTAGCTTAGTTGCAGCAGCCGAGTATAATTCTCCCTGATTCTTGTTATAGGAAGTATTATCATGAGGTTGTCCTTCAAATTTATAAGTCATTTTATCCTGCATACCAGGAGCTATAAATGTTAAACCTCTTGGTCCCTTTCCTTTAGCATTTGTAGGCATCCATTCCCAATATCTCAATTTTCCATTATCACCTATTGGAAGGCTACCTGATATCACAGGCTTGCCTACTTCCAGATCACAATCTTGTACTGCTTTGTATGCTCCATCAGAAAGTGGCAAGGACCCTTTCGATAATAATAATTCACAAATCCGAATATCCACGGCTCTACCCATTCCAGTAGACAAATTATTTCGAATGACCCTAGCTATCTCGCGAACTTTAGAATCTTCATGTTCACAAATAGAATTTAATTGCTCTTGCGAATTGATCACCTCAGATACGATCATTCCGATCAAATGCAGCTGTTGCTGCTTCTTATCTTTTACAACAACAGGGCTACCCGAATGGCCTGCAACTATAGTTCCATCAATCGTAAAATTCCTTATCTTCTTTCCACGGACAAATACCTCGTCAACCGAAGAGACATAACCTTTGTGAAAGATCAGTTTAGATGTTCCTTCAAGGGGAAAACCGGCAAAATAAACAGTGTCTCCTTCATTTACTTCATAATCTGGAGGAGCTAAAGGAAGATAATCAACAGCTGTTGGAGAATTTGCCCAGCAATCCAATAAACAAATATCGTGACGCTCACATAAATCTAGACGATCTTTATCCAGTTGGGTTGGCACACCTTTATAATCATTGACAAATACACCTTCTCCTACTTTTTGAGAATGAAAAGTGGATACAAACTTATTTTGCTCTCCTATTTTTACAAAAAATCCTGTGCAGAGAAGTTGCCCTTGCACCAACCCGATGATTTTGCGCATGGCGCTAAAAATCGCACTTTTTGTGAATTCTTCATCCTTGTCAAGAGCTTGTAATCCTGTAGACTGAACAAGATGAGAGTATTCTTCTTTAGAGCTTTCTATCACTGAAACACCCGATAAATTAAAGTCAGATCCAACTTTTTGCGTCATGATTTCAATCTCTTTTTTCTATGCTTATGGAAGGGCATGAATCACCATAGAGCCCTGTTGATTGTGGCCTCTCATAATTTCTATGCTTCTATTTTGCAAAGAGCCTAGAACAGCCTTTTTTTGTTCGCGGTTCAATTCATTCAGATAAAAGGTTTTCTGTGAAATACCTCGAAGTAAGGCGCTAATATTCTCTGTCTCTATTGTGATGCTTCTTTCATTAATTCTAAGCCCTGTATTCTCAAACTCACCCTGTGCATTTTTTTGAAAAAAACCGGCCACAACCATTCCATCTTGTGACATAGAAAACTCTAATCGTGGACTACCAGATTTGTCCGTCCATGTTGCGGAAGCAATAGCTGCCATATGGTTCCTCCTTTGGAATTTAATTCCCAATATCAAAGAAAACAGTCTATAAAACAGGTGCTTTTTTAGACATGTAAATTTTTCTTCACCAGCAAAGCCTCTTTGCAGAAGATCTGCAATTTCTCCATTAAATAAAAACCACAGACCTCAACGGACGGGCACACCACAACTGGAGAACCAGGAACCATCGGCCTACCAGCCACAACCCAAATCGCTTTCGCCCCTGCAATCGAATATAACTTTAGCCCTCGAAATGGTCTACTCCTCGGGGGATGGTTTACTCTCGCTGGCCAAAGCGCTGATGCCTTTGCATCTTTAGCCCTTGCGTATTTGCATATTTTTTAACTGCAGGTGTTTCCCCTTTCTGCTAATCTTTTGATTCTTAGTTTCTATAGAAAAAAAGCCATTTTCTTTTTGCAAACCTCTGTTTGATTAATATGATCTTTACCTAAAAGGATTTATGTCCAAAAAAAAGATCTTCAAAAAAATTTTGAAAGGTGCATTTGTCCCAATTCAAGAATGTTTCGATTTACAAAAAAACATATATCTTATACAATAATTGTCAAAATAAAGCGGGAGTTTTTTCTATCTATGGGGAGTCTTATTAAAAAAGCCGGTAATTAAGATTTCTTTAAATTTTTTAGTTAGAAAAATTATTTTTACGATATGAAATTAAAAAAATCAACTTCTATCTTTCTTAAATCAAATTACTGGATGACCCTTCATGATTTTCATTTGTTATTAAAAACAGACTCCAAATTTTGCATGGATTCCGAAACCATTCAAAACTTAAATGAAGTCCAGGATTTTATAAATTTTATTATAAAAAAAGAACGTAAAATCTACGGAATTACCACCTCTATTGGAGACTTACGCGATATAAATATTTCTATCGAAAATGTCGCTCGTCTTTCTTCGAATATGATTCGGAGTCATGACGCCGGCATTGGGGCTTCTTTTTCTTCAGAAATAGTTTTAGGTGCGATGATATTACGTGCTCATTCATTATCAAAGGGATATTCAGGATTCTCAGTAGATGCATTGAATATTTTGGTCGCAATGATTAATGCAAGGATAGTACCAGAAATTCCTTGCAGTGGTTCCCTAGGAGCAAGTGGTGATTTAGCTTTTTTAGCTCGCTTAGGCAGAGCTATGATGGGAGATCCTGTTTGGGTAAAATATAAAGGCAAGCGAATATTAGCTAACGAAGCTCTCGCTCTTGCGAAAATCAAGCCTTTTCAACCAAAAGCAAAAGAAGGCCTTGCATTAATAAATGGAACGTCATTTATGACCTCAATGATATCCATTGCGTATCAAAAACAGATAAAATATTTTAATAGTCTTATGGCATGTTTAGGATTGTTTTTAAATGCTACTCGTGCAGTTGATACAGCATTTTATGAACCGATTCATACCGTCAGATTTCAAAAAGGCCAAAAATTCATCTCTTCTTTGCTAATGCAGTATTTTTATAATTCCGACTTGATTGATAATGAAAGAACTCAAAATGACTATTGCATTAGATGCATTCCTCAGATTTTAGGCCCTAGAATTGAATCCATATTTGATCAATTAAAAAAGATTGAGAATGAAATAAATGCTATAACAGACAATCCTCTGATTTTTAGAGAAAAAGATTTTTCTAATAACGTTAACGTTAATCCTGATTGTTTTCATGAATTCCATGATCAGAAATGGGCCGTTCTTTCAGGCGGCAACTTTCATGGGGAGAATTTAACATGTATAGCTGATGGAATTTCATTGGCAAATGCTAAAATTGCTCTGTTACTAGAACGTCAAATTACATATTTACTCAATCCCGTACGCAATAAATGTGGCTTGCCATGTTACCTTATTCCCGATGAAGAAAATATAGGCCTGAAATCAGGGTTTATGATTCCTCATTACACAGCAAATGCTCTAGTTCATAAGATTTGTCTTCTCGCTCAACCTTCTAGTCTTATGAATTGTACAAGTGCAAATGAAACAGAAGATGTTGTTAGTTATGGTGCTACAGCTTGTCATAAGTTATTAGATCAATTAGAATTAATGAAACAATTACTGTCGATTTACTTATTAACTGTTTCGCAAGCCTACTGGATAATTAGAAATAAAATCGGGAAAGGAAATAACTTGACAGAAAAAACATTTTTATTAATAAACGAACATTTAGATTTTCCTGTTAAAGAAGAAAATGGATTCGAAGAGCAATATCAAAAAGCTTCAGATTTTTTGGAATCAGATATTTTAGAATCTATTTTGGAGTTTGATTTTAAAAAGTTATATGAGGATTCATGACATTATTTGCAGAAAATGTAGCTGAAACTTATTCATCTTTTGAGATTGAGGGGACTAGTTCTATAGCATTCCGAGTCATCCCCAACCTCATAAGCAAGTATGTACGGGGGAATGCAACTTTAGATTTTGGATGCGGCTCTGGAAGATCTACTCGTTTTTTAAACTCTCTTGGAATGAATGTTATTGGGGTAGATAAATGTTCGTATTTCTTGCAAAAGGCTATAAAAACATTTGATGGTCAGAGATACGAATTAATAAAGAATAACAAAATCCCTTTTGCGAACAATCACTTCAATTTTATTTTTTCAAGTTTCGTTTTTCTGATGATTAAATCCAGAAGAGAAATGAAGTTACTGTGCAAAGAATTAAACCGCGTCCTTAAAAAAGATGGTATTTGTATTATTATAACAGGAAGTGAGCATATGCACTGTCCTGATAAGCAATGGGTATCTTACGAAACAAATTTTCCTGAAAATTTTAAAATGTCAAGGGGTAGCCCTGTAAAATTAAAAATAAAGAGCGTTAATACAGTTTTCCAAGACTATAATTGGTTTGATGAAGATTATAAATTAGCCTTAGAAAATAGCGGCTTTAAAATTTTAGAAACCATCTCTCCCTATCCTTTAGACAATAAAAAAAATGATTGGCTTTCAGAAACAACATACTCTCCTTTTTTAATATATGTGGCCAAGAAGATTGCTAAAGGAGAAAGTTAATGTTAATCCTCGCATCTTCTCCAATTAATGGGCCAGCAAGACAAATAACGTTAAATGATGGAATTGTTGCAATTAATGAAGGCATTTCTTCTAACCAAACTACATCTAAAAAAGTTACCAGGTATGCTTCTTATACTTTAGCAGGAATTTGTTCATTAGCTGCACGAGTATTTTTTTATCCAATTTCTCTAAGAGCCGGAACAATTATTGCAGGTGATAATTTAGGCGGAACCATTCTCGGGAATATTATTGCCTTTTGTAATATGAAGTCTTTTTTCATTTTAGAAATGTGGGCAGCAAGAGGAATTATTAATAATTTACTTGGGCCAGAAACAACGGAAGAAGCATATCTGGAGAGAACTCAAATCTCTAAAAAAGCTAAAATATTTCTGGTCACCACTGTTTTTTTTATTTCTATCTTTGCTCGATACCCTTTTGCTTTACCAGCTGCCAAATACAACCCGAATTATAGATACATTGCTGGCGGTGTCACCTTAATAACAAGTCTATTTATCCCCATGAGATCAATTCAAATGTCGTTAAATTCTATTTACAAGAAAATTATAAAATTCGGAGATAAATATGAGAATAAAATTCGACATGCTACAAGTCAGTTGTTACATGAATCGTATTTACAGATTAGCAATTCTCTAGACTTAATAACTGCAACAGCAACTAAATTAACCAATGAAAATTCTGGAAACAGCTTATTTCAAATTCTTTTAGAAACAAATCAGACAATTTTTCTCAAATCAAATCTAAAGAAGATTTTTTATCACACTGGATCAGTTTTAGGTCTATTTTGTACTGGAGTCTTAGAATATGCTATTGCACGATATACTTTTTCTCTTTCAAAAGAATTTGTTCTCAAAAATGATATTTTAGCAGGTTTTTTTGCTGGACTTACTGTTTTATCCACCACCTATCTTTATGGGAAATCCATTACTTCAATTTTTCAACGAACAGCAAATGCAATTTATTCTTTCAGATGCGATCTGAGAAACAAAGAAATTTCTGAACAGCTATTCCCTCGTACAGCTCCAGTTCTTAAAATAGAAGAAACCATATCTAACCTTTTTGCCCTTGGACCTTGGTTTGTTATTTGGGGTGATTTTTTTGCTTCCCCTTCTTCTAAGCATTGGTTTTTTATCACCATTCTTCTTACAACGTTATTTGCAACATTACAATATGCTTCTCTAGATACAATTAATGTTGCGTTATTAAAAATTACCAAAAAAGAAGAGGTTAAAAAGGCATTAAACTTAAAGAATTATTATGAAAGCGTGGTAGAGTTAATTGAAAAATGTCCGGCTGATTATTTTTTAAAATGGTTCAACCAGCTCCCAGAAAATCTTCAAAATAAAATTTATGAGAAAGCTGAAATTCCTCAACAAGAAATTGCATTTAACAATACAGATTCTTCAGTTTACACAACTAATGAAGATTTTTCTTCTGATAAGGCTTCCAGGAATATTTTGGATGTCAAGCAACCTTTCGATGAAGCCTAAACTCAGATGAAAGAGTAACTAAAAAGACCACTATTTTTTTGTCATGTAATTTCACATGAAAAATATGAAGCAATTTTAGTTTATTTTTTTTGATAGTTTTCCCCTATAAATAATATTGATTCCCACGAATTCCCACAATAAAAAGATTGCTAGAATGCAGAAGGTAATTATGATATCCTTCAATTCATGATAATCGCGAAGATTTAATATAAGAAAAATTGACCCGACAATAATGAGTCCAAAATTAATCGAGCCATAGTATAAATAATCGAAAATTGCTGGGTCCGAATTTTTCTTGTACAAGATTTTTTTTATTTTAGAGTAAGGGCTTGAAAGGACTTCATGATCATCTTCGATCTTAATCATCAAACCAAACAGTAGTCTCACTTGTTTATGACTAATATTTATATCCAGATATCTAATAAGGTTTAATCCAATGAGAGAAATAATTACTACAAAGACTATTAGATATATTTGGTTTATGTGAACAATTTCTTGTTTTGAATTTGAAATATAAGAAAGCCCAATTAAAACCGCAGTAAGAACAGCAATTACTAATTTTTTATATTTCATTTTAATTGAACTATAATGCTCAATGTATTCTCTGCCTTTTGTATGTAGTAATGATAAAAACAAATCTTTCTTGCCGTCCCTAACTTTTTTGTAATATTCACTGTCAATATCAAGGCCTTGTAAATGGCTAATTATGGGGATGAGAGATTTTCTAATCTTCCCATATAAAAGAGCATAAATAATCCCTCCAAATACCCATATGGATATTTGGGACCATAAAGTATTGAAAACAGGTAAAAATGAGACTCCTACTATTGATAAAATCAATAGAATAACGATAGATATAAAGTAGAAAAATGCTTGTTTAGCGCCTGGCTTTTGGTGAATATCTCCTTCACTGACTAAGCATCTATGAAACGCAGGAATCCAAGGGTGATTTTTTTCAAGATTAATAGCCTCACTAAAAAATCCAATTTTCAACCCCTCGCGATAGACCAGATCTTGAAAGAGTAAATTTAGAACGATTAATAAACTTAAAACTGGAGTTATAGAAAAAATATATAAATAGATAGAATCGTCCATAAAAATATTATGATAGAAAAGAACACCAAGTATTGCAAAAGTTCCTAATAAGATTTTTATGCAAATTGTTCGTAATTCTATTTGTTGATCTTGGTAATAAAAAATCCCATTTACCGAAGAACTATACTCATTATATATTGTATATAAATTTCTATCCGATAAGTCTAAAGCTATATCTTTTCCTACATCTTCCTGGGCCATGGGACCTTTCTATTAAGTAAAAGCTATATTTCTTCCGGAGAACATCATCAGCTCTCTTATCCTTTTAATCGAATATTATTAAAAAATAATTTTATATGCAAGCATTTCGCATCTTCCAGTTAATAGATGCAATTCCCTCTGGTCTTGAATTTGAAGAACGCAAGAGGAGTGCCCCATTTGAGAGTGTCCCGAAGTTAGTTGAAACTAGAGCTTGAAAAAGCGTGGCTCCTGCCATCAAAATAGACGGTGGGAAAAAACTTTTACAAAGGAGCCACAGCATGAATGATGACACAAGCAAGAATAAACAAACGCAATTTCTTTCATTTGATTGCCCAGAGGAAAAAGTTGCAGCCCTTATCACCGAAGCAAAGGTCGGTTTTGATGATTTTTTTGCCTCTTTGAAGGTGTCTTTGGTGGCTTCGGATTCGGGTCATGTAGATGCATCGAATATATATATTGATGTAGAACGAGCCCTAAAAGAAGCTTAAGAAATATTTCTTTTAAAAAAAGTTTGCAAAGTTTAAAATTGTTTTGCCCCTTGGAGGGCGTTGTTGAATAAATCAGGCTTTTCGGGATCACGGTTCAATATCTTGTAGGCTAATGCACATGTCCCTACAACATCTTGTGTGAAAATCTTTATTTACATGCATTTATTCAACAAGGCCAGTACGAACATGAAGAAAAGATTCACAGAAGAACAAATCATCAAAGTTTTAGAAGAAGCCAAAACAGGCCTCAAAGTAGAAGAAGTCTGCCGAAAATACGGAACCTCTAATCGCTAGTGGACCAAAGAAGGGGGCAAGGTCACAGGCTGGATCGAGACACGAGCAGATTCCACCCCAATTGCCCTCTTCTTTCTGAGATTCCTCGGTTTCTCTCTTTCAGTTTAGGGTCCCATCTTGCATTTTTCCGCGGAGGGATTAGTGCTTGTGTTCCTTTGTCTTTGATGGCTTTTCTGCATCTTCTTGTATCGTAACCTCCGTCTCCTAAATATACTTTTGCTGAGGTAGGACAGTTTGCAATAAGTTTCGGGCCTATCTCACAGTCTGCTACTTTCCCTTCTGTCATCTCCAGATGACTGAGTAGCTGGGTAGCTTGATGTTTCTTCTGATAAACAGAGGAAGGATATCTTTAGCAAACCCTTCTAGCGCTCGGTAAGGCATCTTGTATTGGATTTTAAGATCAGAAGCAGTTGGATTAGTGGATGTGAAAAGAGCCTAGGACGTCCTCGTGTACGCTTGGGTCTATGAACCTGTGTCAAGAGTCTTTTCATCGATATAGAAGGTTATTCTTCCTCTATTTACGAGGTTTTGGTTATACTTTCGCCAGGTGCGTTTACGCATTAGAAGCTCCTTAGTTTGTGTGAATTACAGCGAAGGAGCTTCGCTCTTTTAAGATGTTTTTATCAAGTCTTTCCTATGAATTTTTGCAACACAGCCGTAGGAGGGTGATATTTTGCACACGACTCTATGACTAATAATAGGCCTAGCAGACAACATCACATCACTAAATCTTACCTGGAGCTTTTTTGCACAGAGCTTAAAACAAAAAAAACATTCTGGGTTTACGATAAAGAGCGAAAGATTTGGAGATATTCCCAACCCCTCAATGAGGCAGTTGAGCACGATTTTCAACGACTTGATCATTTCATCGGGGTAGATCCGGATTATCTAGAAAAAGCTTTTGCGGACATCGAAGGACAGGCCATTGACGTCA
>JAAKFC010000047.1 GCA_011065225.1 Chlamydiota bacterium | reverse complement strand
ATTTAGAATACTGATCAAGGGAATTTTAAGTCAAAGAAAATTTATCGTGGGGCAATCGAAGCCCATCGAAAATCGATATTTCCTGAGTCTGAACAAAAAGCTCCTTGCAGCTCTTTTTTGTGTGAATAACGATAGACTTCATAGTATATGGGAATCACAGGACATTCTCGAACGAGAATCTCTTCTGCCTTTTTAAAGTATTCGTATCGATTTTCAGGAATGATTTCTTTTTGTGAAGAATCTAAAAATTCCTGATATTTTGGATGTTCCCATTTGGGAAAATTCACTTGATTGCTTAGATATTGAAAAGCATTCAGAGTATAAGAGGGATCATTGATCCATGATTTCCAAGTGATCATCCCCATTTGATAATCGCCCTTGATCATTTTAGGAAAAAGGATATGAAAGGGAAAATCTTCTAATCTAAACGAGATGCCGAAGACTTCTTCCCATTGAGAAACAAGTGCTTTCACAACTTTTTCTCTACTGCGACCACCACCAAAATAGAGAGTGATAATGGGGAAATTTTTCCGGGTTAGACCTATTTCTCTCAAGGCTTCTTCAAATAAACTCTGGGCAAGTTTTCGATCTCCTTTCGTCAATTTGCGATCAAAAATACTCGTATGGATAAGAGGTAAAGGCGACGTTGCCGCCATGGGGACATTAGGAAGGTTTTGGGTCACACGTTCACGATCAATGGCATAAGTAAAAGCTTGGCGCATTTTGAGGTGATCAAATGGATAGCGTTGGGTATTGAAAACGCACCAATGAGTCCCAAGAGCTTTCGTACAATATTCTTCATCTCCAGTAGAAAAATAAGGCTCCCAATTGCGCATCGGATGACCGATCCAATCAATCTCATCATTCTTATACATCTCAATGGCAGTCTCTGAATTATTCTTGGAAATGAGAATTTTATCGAGCTTAACATTCTCGTGATCCCAATATTTGGGATTTTTCTCAAAAATATATCCTCCGTTAGGCTTTAGACCTTTTAATTTCATTGGGCCATTGCAGACATATTCCTCCCCCCCACTTTGAGCCCAATTGGGATGGCGCTTTTCCACATTGTGATTGATGGGAGAATAAAGAGTATGAGCAATTTGTTCTAGAAACTCGGGTGTGGGATTTTCCAAATCAACAACAAGGGTCAAATCATCAACAGCTTTGATTCCAACTTTTTCAATATCTATTCTCCCCTCTTTAGCAGCTCTTGCATTCTTTATCGGATGGAAAAAGTAAGCAAAAGGTGTATAAAAGGAAGGAGAGAGAATTTTCTTCCAGGCATATTCAAAATTATAAGCCACAAGAGGAGTTCCATCCGACCATAAGGCGGGAC
Source organism: Chlamydiota bacterium (assembly GCA_011065225.1). GTDB lineage: Bacteria > Chlamydiota > Chlamydiia > Chlamydiales > Rhabdochlamydiaceae > Sacchariniichlamydia. Next base: position 7,775 of record JAAKFC010000047.1, on the reverse strand, counting down.
GAAGCTTGAAAATATAACGCCTTTGATCTGCTGAAATATCTACTGACTTCGCAAGAGCAAGAGAAGGCTTGCTATCGCGTGAGATCCGTGTGAGTCCCTCATAAAGCATTTTGATGACATTAATTGAAAATTCATCCCCTGCAAGCCTAGGATCAAGCGCAAGAGGTAAATCGAGAAAACTGAGACGCAGCTGTTGTTGGTTGAGGATTTTGGAGGTCCATTTTTTCACAGCAGATTCAATACATTTTTGGAATTGCTTTTGTTGCATTGCACTTGTGGTTTCATAAATGAGTCCTTGCAAGCGCGTACCTTGATAATTGACTTGGGTTTTGATGAGAGATTTAGAAAAATTCTCTAATTTATTCAGCTCTTCATTGAGGATATTTTCAAGAGAGCGATCTTTTGATCTCAAGGCTGAAAAGCAAAAATTTTTCCGTTTGATTGTTTTCTGGAAATAACTCTCCCGTTTGGAGAGTTTTTGCCCTGTTGCTTCCAAACAAAGTTGAAAAAGTGTTTTGAGGACTGCAAGGGAGGTCGTCGCTTGGGATTCGATGGGAGTGAGGGCAAAAAAGAAGTTTTCGAGCAATTCTTGGTCTTTGGCAACAACACCAGAAAAGGTTTCTTTAAATTGGGAAAAGAGCTCTCCTTGCTTGAGGATCATCCCTCCGTTGTAATCACGGATTTCACCAAGAGCGTCGTTGAGAATAGATATGATTTTTTGGCGCGCTAAGTAGAAGTTCAAGGAAGAATTGGCCCGCAAGATAGCGCGATCTTTGGGAATACAAAGATGGAAAACATTGGCTTCTTTGGGGTTTTTCTTCCGGATGTATCCGACATTTTGGACGCGATCAGAGATAAAACGAAAATTCTGTTTTTCGGTTTGAAAAAGTTTTTCCAAGGAGAAATCGTGTTTTTTTAGCACTCGAACAACAAGAACAGTGAAAAAGAGTTCGTCGTCTTCTTGCTTTTCAAAATTGATCATGACTTGAGGTAAATCAGAGAGATATTTCAACTCTTGGGAAAGGAGAAGAATATTGCGCATCACCTCTTCCTCATTGCGAATCATAAAAACTGATGGGATGAGCTGCTCAATCCGCTTTTTGAGCTCTTCCTTGAGCTCTCGGTTGAGAAGGCGCATCTCTTCCTGCTGAACTGATGATCCATCTTTTTTTTCAAGCTCGAGGTAGATATATTTGATAGGGTCATGATTTGCACGATAGAAGTAATGAGAACCTTTGACGATTTGGAAATCAGGAACGAATTTCTGGACAGCATCGAGAATATGGATATCTTCAAAAGTCTCATAGCGATTGGAAAGGTAAACAGCAATAGAGAGACCAAGAACGGGTTTTGTTCCAAAGGGGAAGTAAAGTTTCGAGCGGACAAAGTGAAACTCGAGATGTCTTCTTTCTGGAGAGACGGAAAGGTGATGAAGCATCTTTTTTCGCATCAAAAAATGGGAGACAATCACACGGGCGATGTGCTTGGGCATGCGGAATTTTCGAAAGTCTGGCTTGGAGATGGCAAAAAAGGTGCTCATATCCCGAAAAATTTCAATATCGAATTGCTTCGGAGCTCTTTCGGTAAGCTTGCGCAGGTACATCTGTACTTGAGATGATTTTTGATCAAGGGTAAGGGCTTTTGTATCGAGAATGTGTTCATAGTATTTCGATGAGGAGAGGCTCAAGCTCAATTCATTAGAGAGAAGAGGAAGATGCTCTTTAATCAAGCTAAGCTCTCTGTCATCTTCGACCAAAATTTTGACCTCAGCAATAAAAAAGAGACGCGAGGGATATCTTTTCATATAGAAATAGAGATTGTTGAAGCCAAGAATACTCACTTCTTTTTCTGGGATGAGCCATTTTCGGATGACCTCGAGGAGGACTTTCTCTGCTTTCACCTCGTGAGTAGGTGAGCAGAGGAAATAAAGAGTGAGGCTATCTGGAGTGATTTCGGGATCATTCTGATTGATAAGGGGGAGTTTTTCGAGGAGCCATTTTTCTGCTTTCCCCTTGGGAAGAGAAAAAAACTCCTCCGGAATTAGCTCATGGAGAATCTCTTTAGCTTTGCGGATATGTGCAACAAGCGCTCTGGAATGAGCAAGCTGTGGAAAATGGGGTTGAATCTCTAGAAGCTTAATCTTCTTTTCTTTTTGTGTATGAGACGGCATAGAAGATTGAATTTAGTGCACAGTAGAAATTTTTTCTAGGAAAAAATGCATTTTTTTTTCATACTTATTATCAAAAAATCAAAATTATGCATATTTTAAGGTTTTTCCTTGTCTTTTGTATTTTTCTAGCCAGCTGTCAAAAGAGAGAAAGCACCCATGTCTCGACACAAAATCCCAAATATTTACGTATCAGCTTCCACGGCGATGTTCGTTCACTAGATCCACGTATAGGAATCGACTACCCCTCAGCATTTGGAACAAAAATGCTCTTCGAAGGGCTCATGCGAATTGGTCAGGGTGGGCAAGTAGAAACCGCAATTGCAGAAAGCTATGAAATCTCTGAAGACCACTTGACTTATACCTTTCATCTTCGTCCTTCTGTATGGTCCAATGGCGATGTAATTACGGCCTATGATTTTGAATATACCTGGAAAAAAGTGATCGATCCCAAAGGAGGATATAGCTTAGGTGTACAAAATTTCTATCCAATTAAAAATGCACGTCGGATCTTAAAAGGGAATCAATCGATTGATTCTGTGGGAATACGAGTCATTGACGAAAAGACCTTAGAGGTTCAACTCTCTCATCCTGCACCTTATTTTCTTGAAGTGACAGCAACTTCTTCCTACTTCCCTGTCAATGCCCGTATCGATCAGGAAAATCCCAATTGGATTAACCGAGAGGGAGAGGCTTTTGTTTGCAATGGACCGTTTTCTCTTGAGCATCATCATGTAGAAAATGAAATTGTCGTCAAAAAAAATCCCAAATATTGGGATGCAGCAAGCGTTCAATTACCCGGGATCCACATTGCCATTATCAAAGATGCTAGCACTCAGTTAAATCTCTTTGAGAAAAATCAACTGGAATGGCTTGGGAAGCCACTTTCCAGGGTCCCCCTTGATGCAATTGAAAACCTGCGAAGTAAAGATAAAATCCAATTTTTCCAAACATTGGGACTCTATTGGTTCTTCCTCAATACAGAGTCTTTCCCATTTAATAATAAGAAAATGCGACAAGCCTTTGCCTATGCAATCAATCGCCAGCTGATCATTGATCATCTCCTCAAAGGGGAAGAAACTCCTGCGCTCGGTGTTTTGCCCCAAAAGCTGGCTAGTCAAGATACCCCCTTTTTTCAGGATAATAATCAAGAGCGCGCTATTGCTTTATTCCAAGAGGCCCTTGATGAAATGGGTATCCAGAAAGAAGATCTCCCGAAAATTACGATCAATTATAATGTAGCAACTGTGCACATGCGGATAGCTCAAGCGTTGCAAGAGCAGTGGAATCAAGTATTTGACTTAGATATCAAGATGGAACAGCAAGAATGGAAATTCCATTATGAAAAACTCCAAAAAGGAAATTTTCAAATTGGGGGCATGCAATGGCAATCGTGGTTGCGAGATCCGATTTACATCATGCAAACCTTCCGAGAAAAAGATAATGGAGTGAATATGTCTCGTTGGAGCAATAAAGAATATAGCGATTTGATTAGCCAGGCAGAAAAACAAGCCGACCCTGTCCACCGAAAAAATTTCTTTAATAAGGCCGAAGCACTTCTCATGGAAGAAATGCCCGTAATTCCCCTTTATTTCACTACAATTGCTTATGCCAAAAGCGATAAACTCAAGAATGTCTACATATCAGAGCTCTACGAGGTCGATTTCCGCTGGGCTACCCTAGATGAGTAAAGATCAAGAATATCTCTAACTTGAAAGAGTTTGCACAGAGAGAAAAATAGGACAAAATAAAGTGCCATCTGGGAGAAAAAGTGTAGGGCCTGCTGCGCAAATTCTCTTGGAAAGAGCAAATTTGCATGATCCAGCTGGATTGACAAATCTCCTAAAGCAAAGTAACCAAAAGCCATCACAATCACCCCTGAGAAAAAACAGCAAATAGCAACGCGAAGAGAAGAAGACCAACTTTCTTTGGGTCTTTTGAGTTTTTGAGAAAGATAGAAGAAATTATATATCGCAGCAATGCTTGTTGCAAGTGCAATGCTTGCTGCTCCCATTTTGAAATAGAAGACAAAAAGAACATTCAACGTGATATTTATCCCTGTCGAATAAACAAATCCCAGCATAGGCGTTTTATAGTCTTTTTTGGCATAAAAGGCCGGGGCATAGATTTGAACAAGGACCATGGGCAAAAGACCCAATCCATAAGACCATAAACAAAGAGTCGTTTGCCCTGTGGCCGCCTGGCTAAAATCCCCTCTTCCGAAGAGAAGATTCACACTGGCGAGCCCTAGAACCAAAATCCCGATCACACAAGGAAAGATGAGAGTAAAAGCCCGCTTCCTCGCAAATGCAATGAGGGAAAAAAACTGTGTCATCTCCCTTCTCTCAACTGCCCGAGAAAGTGAGGGCAGAAGTGCAGAAGAAAGAGCAATTCCAAAAAGAGCCAAAGGCAATTGCTGGATCCGGATGGCATACCACAGATAAGCGGGTCCCCCGGGAGAGGCAAAATGCCCAAAAATCCCATCCAAAGCACTATTGATCTGCACCGATGCGACCCCAATCATTCCCAGCATCAGCGGCCGGAGCAGAATGCGTATCTCATGTGAAAAAAGAGAGCCTCGCATCATTTCTCTAAACGAGAGATGAGCTTTTAGAAAAGCCCACATTTTGGGAATGGTCATTGCCCACTGCAAGAAAAAGGCAAAAGAGAGTGTGATCGCAACACATGAGACAGCTTGTGAGGTCGACAGATTTTTGAAGAGAAGAATCCCTAAGATCCAAACAATATTGCTACTAACGGGGGCAACAGAAGGGACAAAGAAACTTTTTTCCGACTGCAAAAGCCCTGTGCAAAAGCCAAAGAGGCAAATGAAAAAGACCCCAGGAAGCATAAATCTCGCGAGGCGAAATGCCTCTCCTTCGAAGAGTGAAAGGACAATTTCTCCAATGAAGACAAGCCCTGCAAGAAAAACCACCATGCTCCAAAAGAGATCCCGAAAAAAAAGGGCTGCTCTTCGGGGATCATGGGCTCGCTTTTCCTCGAAGTGAGGAATGAATCCCTGATGAAGAAGACTTTCACCAAAGAGACGACGAGCGAGATAGACAAACCGAAAAGAAAGCAAAAATGCAGCAAGTGAGAGCGATGTCCCAAAATAAAAAGCCATCGCTATATCCCTAAGCATTCCTGAGATCTTGCTCAAAGCTGTGCCCGAAAAAAAACGCAGCGCCGAGCGTGACACAAATTGGGGGGTATCTACGTTTTTCATAGATCTTTTAGCGGAAGCGTGTGATGGCGTCTATGGATCACATACCAAATCCCAAAACAAATAAACGCAATGACCCAAATAAACACATTCGAAAATGTAAGCCAAGGATAGGAAGGCTGGTTGGGAATGCCAAAGCGATGCCCTGGAGGCCAGAAAATAAAGGAGGGCCCACCGCGCAAGTTTCCCTGCGGTACAAATCCAAAAACGCGACTATCCCCACTCATTGCATAATTGTCTCCAAGAGCAAGATAGGATTTCGGGGGAATGAGCAGACCAAACATCCGAATCTTCTCCACATCGAGTTGTCCATCTTTATCAAGAGGAGGACCACTGTCTATGAAAGCCTGATAAGGGTTTTGGGGATTCGCACTATTTTGTCTCTCTTTTTCCTTTGCACCAAATGCTTCTAAGACTGGATCACCCTTTTTGAAAATGGGCGCTCCCATTAAATAGAGATCTCCATCGCGGAAATACGCATAGCGACTTGTCTCAAAATGAGGACCAAAAGCAAGACGCCGATCAAAATCGATTCCATAGTTGAACAATTTTCTTGCCCAATCAATGCTATATCTCATTAGAGGATGATTTGGAGGGAGCTCTTTGGTAATACCTCCCCATTTGATTTCATATCCCTTGCCATAATAAAACTCATAGGTTCCATCTGGCACACCATCAAATCGGGTGAGATAATGCGTTGCCGTGGTTTTCTGTCCGCCAAGTTGATAGCGCATTGCATAGCCATTTTTCACGACAAAGCGACCCGTATAGATATTCTCAAAAAGCGCCTTCAGATGGGTTTCATCAAGTGGAATAATCGATGTGTTCAAAATGAATTGCGGGCGGATCCTTCCCCTAAAATCCCTGGCCAGCTCAAGATGTTTGAGGTCGGGATGATGCTTAAGTTCTAAATAATATTTTCCCTCTTCAAGCGCAATTCCATTGCGATCAGCAAAGCTGCGTATCTCTTCCTTAGGTACAATCCTTGCTATTGCATAGTTTCCAATGCCCCATAAATCACTATAATTTTTTACTGGTGGAACATTGCGATTATGGATTTGAGGAAGAGAAAGCATTTCACCTTCAAAGCGATTATTGCCCACAGCAGTGAGTCTTGCAACAGGTTCGTTCATCTGATGGATCACAGCCATTCGATAGGCATTGCCAGCTGATGAGCGAAATGGCTCGCCAACGGCCACATCCCCATCAAAATGTATGAAAGGGACATGATCAATTTTTGCAAGATCCTTCAATTGATACTGATCAGAAATGTCCTTACCATTGCTATCGATCGCATAGAGAAGGCCTCCATAAAAATAGATGGTATCCCCAGGCCTTCCCATCATCCGCTTGACGAACTGTTTCTTCCCCGGAAAGATCCAAAAATAGAGCGTATCGGGATCTTGGACATCCATGTTTTCAACCGTAAATACAAAGATTCCAGAGCGCAACACATGAGAGGGATCAAAATAGAAATGCTTCGTCGTAAAGGGAATATTGATTCCAAAATCCGTTTTAGAAACGATCAAGCGATCTTTTTCCTTCAAGGTAGGACGCATAGACCCCGTAGGGATCTCATACAACTCAAACCACATCTGCCGGATGAGAAAAGCAAAAACGAGCGCAAATAGTAATGCGAAAATAAAATCACGGACCTGTTCAAATCCACTTTTCTTCAAAATTCCCGTGCCATAATCGATACATTTATGGGCCATATAGTTGGCCCCATCCCGATTTTTCTTACCAATTTCCTCTTGAAGAGTACGCAAATCACTTTGGATTTCGCTTATCTGAGCCGGGAGGAGGCGCTTCTTCTTTCGCCTCCAAAGCTGATAGACAGCAATAAGATTTTTTTTCGATTTGCGAAGTGTATAGGACTTCATATACCTGCATCTATTGAAATGATCTCAACCATTCTCTATAATTTATCAGTTTTAGGGAAGAATAAATGGCAAAAACTCCTCCGGAAAAACTCCTCATAGGCGCTCATACCTCTACTGCTGGAGGTGTGCACAATGCCCTATTGCAGGGACAAGAAATTGGTGCCACCACGATTCAGCTCTTTACCAGCAATCAAAAGCAGTGGAAAGGACGAGAAATCACACCTGAGATAGTTGATCTCTGGGAAGAGACCCGCAAAGAGACTGGTCTTAAAAAAATCATGAGTCATGACAGCTATCTCATTAACCTCGGCTCTCCCAAAAAAGAACTCCTTCAAAAAAGTTTAGATACTTTTCGAGCAGAAATTGAAAGATGCCATAAACTAAAAATCGATTTTCTCAATTTTCATCCCGGCGCTGCTACTACCAGCACTTCAGAGGAATGCCTTGAGCAAATTGTCCACAGTCTCAAAAAATTTGAAAAACTTTGCGCCAAAGGCCCCAC
>JAAKFC010000046.1 GCA_011065225.1 Chlamydiota bacterium | reverse complement strand
CTGAAAGATGTCTTGCCAGGAGGTTTATAAACGGGAAGGATCCCTTCAGAGGGTGTAAGAGAATTCATTCCACTGCCAACAGAAGCCATCTTTTCTCCTATAAGATGTTCTTCAAGCTTCACAAACTCCATTTGAGTTTACTCCGCTCTCCAGAACATTCTTCTAGGAAAAAATCTTGGCTTTTGGCAGCGAAAGCAATTCTCATACACCCTCTCACGAATCGTTTCCATGGGGGCGGTGTTCCTCTTCGCGATGGATTTTTTCGATTAGAGAGTCGATTTTTATCTGTTCGTCTACAGAGGTGTCGAGTTTGAAGGTGAGGATTGGAAAATAGCGCATGACGACTTTTTTTGCGGCATGGATTCCGATGAATCCTGCGGCGGATTCGAGGGCTTCAAGGGTCTCGCGGCGCTCTTTATCTGTGCCGATGATGCTGATGTAGACTTTGGCATGGTGCAGATCATTGGAGATGTCGACATCTGAGACAGTGACGAGGGAAGCCATACGAGGGTCATTCACGTCGCTTATAATGACTTCTGAAAGAACTTGCTTGAGAAGGGAGTTGAGGCGTTTGATTCTCTTTTTTTCAGTCATAACTCTTGTTCGAGATAGATGATTTCAAAGGATTCAATGGTATCGCCTTCTTGGTAATCGGTGAATCCTTGTAATAGAATTCCACATTCGAGGCCTTTGCTCACTTCTCGTACATCTTCCTTGCCTCGTTTAAGAGATGTGACTTGTCCTTTCCATATGACTTCTCCCTCTCTTTTTAGACGGGCATGATGGCTTCGTTTGATGATGCCATCAGTGATAAGGCATCCGGCAATGAGGCCCAATTGTGAGGATTTGAAAATAGCTTTGATCTCAGCTGTTCCCATGTCGTTTTCTTGTTCGATTTTGTCGAGAAGCACACGCATCAATTCCTTCACATCATCAACGGCATGGTAGATGATGTTGTGCAGTTTGACGGTCACTTTTTTCTCTTTGATGAGTCCTTCGGCATGGCTTTCCACTTTGGTGTGGAATCCGATGATCACAGCTCCAGATACGCCAGCAAGTTCGACGTCGGATTCAGAGATTTGTCCCACTCCTTCGGAGATGATATTGAGGTCGGCTTTGTCGGATTTGATTTTCTCCAGAGAATGTCTGAGTGCTTCTAAAGAACCCTGAACATCGGCACGCAAAAGCACGTGGAGAACTTTTTTCTCTTGAGCAGCGACTTTTGATTCGAGGAGGCCTTCTAGACCACGTTTCCCCTTTTGCAGCATTTTATGTTTGTGTTCTTGTTTTCTCGCTCCAGCAATCTCACGCGCTTCTTTTTCGCTTGCAACGGTGATGAATTCACTTCCTGCTTCGGGAAGATCGGAGAGCCCAGTGATTTTGATAGGAGTTGAGGGGGTTGCTTCCTTAAGTTCTTTACCATGCTCGTCATGCATAGTTTTGACTTTGGCGTAATTGAGATCAAAAACAAGGCAATCTCCGACGCGCAATGTTCCATTTTGGACGAGAAGAGTGACAACAGCTCCAAGGCCTTTATGCATAGCTGATTCGATCACAGAACCACGTGCACGAGCAGAAAAGTCGGCTTTGAGCTCTAGTATTTCAGATTGCAGGGAAAGCATTTCAAGTAGGTCTTTGACTCCATCGCCGGTTGTAGCAGAACAATTGACAGTAATCGTTGTTCCACCCCAAGCTTCGGGAAGAAGTTCTTGTTCAGAAAGTTCTCGATAGATGTTTTCAGCATTGAAGCCGGGTTTATCGCTTTTATTGATGGCGACGAGGGTAGGTACGTTTGCTTCTTTGGCTTTATTCATCGCTTCGATGGTCTGTTCGCGTATTCCTTCATCTCCAGCAATGACCAGGACGACGAGGTCGGTGACTTCTGCTCCGCGTTTGCGCATTGCTGAAAAGGCTTCGTGCCCAGGGGTGTCGAGAATGGTAATATCTCCCACATCAGATTGGCATTTGAAAGCGCCAATGTGCTGCGTGATTGCACCTGCTTCGCCTGATGTCAAATCGCTTTTGCGGATGGCATCGATCAGACTGGTTTTTCCATGGTCGACATGACCCATGAATGTGATGACAGGAGGACGGAATTGCAGTTTTTCGGGATCAGCCAATGCAATTTCTTCTTTGATGGTTTTATCAGTGATTTTGATTCGCTCTTCTTCTGTGGTATCGATGGTGATTTCGCACTGAAATTCTTGTCCAAGAAGTTGTACGGTTGTTTCATCATCGAGGAAATCATTGATGGTGACAGCAATCCCTTGTGAAAACAGTTTAGAAATGAGTTGGGAGGCTTTGAGTTTCATCTCTGCAGAGAGATCTTTCACGGTGATGGGAAGGCGTATGTGGAGGCTTTTGGGGCGTATAGTGAGGTCTTCCTTGGGAGCAGCTCCATATTTCTTGAAACGTCGTCTTTTGCGCCACAGTTCATCATCTTTGTCACGACGCAATCCCATCCGGTCACGCGCATCAAAGGAACGTATCTGTTCGGGCTTGCGCTGAGAGCGAACTTCGCGAAAGTCTTTGAAGGTCCCAGGTTTGCTAATCGGTGGAGGCGCTTTTTCAACTTTTTTTGGTTTTTCAACTGAAACGGGTTTCTTTGGGGGTTTTTTCTCTTCAGGTTTTGCATCTTTACGAGTAACAGGAAATTTTTTAAGTGGAGCGGCTCCTTTGCGAATGATTTTGGGTTTGCGAAAATCATCGACAATACCTGGTGCAACTTTTTTTTCAGCGGCAGGTTTTGCTTTTGGTAAGACAGCTTTTTCTTTTTTTTCAGGAGAAGGGATTTCAGGAGCAAGTGGCTTTTTTGCAGCAGCGGGAGCTGCAGAAACAGTTTTCTTGCGCGGCGAAGGAATTTTTTTCGCCGTTTCTTCTTTTTTCTGCTTCTTAAGCTTGTCGAGTTGCAGCGCTTCAGCGAGCTGCGTATTTTTAATTTTAAATTTTAAATTTTTTGCCAATCGTTATAACCTCTTTTGCCGGACGTCCTCCAGAATCTTATCAATCATATCAGTGCTAATTTCTGGGATGCTAGCTAATTCTGATGGACTGGCTCTAAGTACTTTTCGTGGAGTATCATAACCAGCTGAAATGAGTGAGTCTATGATGAGTGAACTCATCCCTTCAATCTTGAGAGTTTCGTCTAGAGAGGGGTCATCCATAAGGGCAAGCTGTGCGCGTTGGATGTTCATCGTGGTCTGATATTCACTCATTCTCTGTACGTTTAGCTCAATTCCAATGAGCTGACCACAAAGGCGGATATTCATTCCGTGCTTGCCAAGAACAATAGGATAGCTCTCATCTTCAACAACGATCGAAATGGTGGATTCATCTTCACTGAGGCTGATCTTTTTGATTTCTATAGGGGCAAGAGCATTTTCAAGAAATTGCACTTTGTCTGCTGAAAAGGGAAGAATATCTATTTTTTCGTTGTTGAGTTCATGGATGACGTTTTTCACACGGGTACCACGAACACCCACACATGCTCCAACGGGGTCTACTTTGAAATCGCTGGAACTTACGGCAATTTTCGTGCGGTAACCAGCATCACGTACAATTCTCTCAATGTGTACAGTTTCATCTTCGAGTTCAGGGACTTCTTGTAAGAAGAGTTGCCGGACAAATTCGGGATGGCTGCGAGAAAGAACCACTTCAGCTCCCCCACTTTCTGTATCGCGCACTTCATAAAGAAGAGCTTGGACTCTTTCGCCTACGTTGTAGCGCTCTGTCTTTGGGTAGAAACGATCAGGCAGAATGGCTTCTACTTTACCGAGATCGACAATGAGAGTGGCTCCGCGTACAACGCGTTTTACTGAGCCAGAAATGATTTCATTGATGCGATGACGATATTCTTCATAGATCACATCTCTTTCTGCACTGCGAAGCTTCTGTGCAATGACTTGGCGTGCTGTCTGTGCAGCAATCCGACCAAAATCTTCGGGAGTGGCTTCGATATCCACCCAATCGCTGATTTCAACATTGGGATTGAGTGCTTGAGCCTCTTCTAAAGAGATTTCCTCTTCGGGGATGGTGACTTTTTCGACCACTTCTTTTTGGGCGAAAACTTCGATATTCCCAGACTTAGAGTCGACTTTTACCGAAATATTGATCAGGCCTTTGATGCTTTTTCGGGCAGCTACACGAAGGGCTTCTTCTATCGCATTGATGATGATATCGCGCTTGATTCCTTTTTCTCTTTCGAGATATTCGAAAATCGCAACGAGGTCTTTATTCATTGTCTTTTTCTTCTCCTGCCTGCTTTTCCTTATCCTCGGAAGAAGTCTCTTCTTCTTCTTCTTCTTTTTTCTTCTTCTTTTTTGGAGTTTTGGCTTTGCCGATCACAATGTCATCGTGGTTCACTTCATTGGTGTCAATGAGATGTTCTTTGATGGAGAGGGCGATCTTTTTGTGCTCTGGATTGAGTTTGATCACTTTCGCTGTGATGGGAGCTCCAACTTTGATGATGTCTTCTACTTTGCCGAAAGGTTGATCGGAAAGCTCAGTCACATGTACCAAGGCCTCAAGACCATTTTCAAGTTCAACAAAAGCACCAAAGGCAGTGATTTTTATCACGGTGCCTTTGACAAGAGAGCCGACGGGCACGGTTTTTTCAATGGTTTCCCAAGGATTTTCGCTCAATTGCTTGACGCCGAGAGTGATTTTCTTGCTCTCTTTGTCGACAGAAAGAATCACAGCCTCTACCATTTCTCCCTTCTTAAGCACTTCAGAAGGGTGGGAAACTTTTTTGATCCAGCTAAGATCTGAGATGTGAATGAGTCCTTCAACACCAGGTTCGAGTTCGACGAAAGCTCCGTAATTGGTCAGGTTGCGAATTTCTCCTTTAATATTGCTGTTAATAGGATATTTTTCTTCAACATCTTCCCAGGGATTTTTCCCCAGCTGTTTAATGCCAAGAGAGATTTTTCCTTCTTCTTTTTGTACAGCAAGGACAATGGCTTCAACTTCGTCTCCCTTTTTGACTATTTCAGAAGGGTCTGTGATATTTTTGACCCAGGACATTTCAGAAATATGGATTAGTCCCTCTATACCGGACTCGATCTCGATGAATGCTCCATATGGGACGAGGTTGACAATTTTTCCTTTTATATGTGTTCCAGGGGGATAGCGGGCTTCAATATCTTCCCAAGGATTACTTTCTTTCTGCTTCATGCCAAGAGCAACGCGGCCCTTTTCTTTATCGACATTGAGGATCATTACCTCGAGTTTTTGTCCTACTTTGACCATGTCAGAAGGATGTTTGATCCGCTTCCAAGTCATATCGGTGATGTGCAAGAGGCCATCAATGCCGTCGAGGTCGAGGAAGACGCCAAAGTCGGTGATGTTTTTGACAATGCCAGTGCAAATATCTCCTTCATGGATGTTTTCAAGAAGTTCTATTTTGCGGGAGATACGTTCTTCTTCGAGGAGTTCGCGACGAGAGACAACAATATTTTTTCTTTCGGTATTGATCTTGAGAATTTTGAAGTCAAAAGTTTCGCCGATGTAATCATCAAGATTTTTGATTCTCTTGTTGTCAATTTGTGAGCCGGGAAGGAAAGCTTCCATCCCGATGTCGACCATCAGACCGCCTTTGACTTTACGCAGGATCTTTCCCTCAACAATGGAGCCTTCTTCGCAGTTGTTGATAATGTATTCCCATTGTCGTTGACGCCTAGCTTTTTCTCGTGAGAGAACGATTTGCCCATCGGCCCCCTCTGCTTGATCGAGGAAAACTTCGATTTCAGCATCGAGTGCAAGAGAAGTAGGATCTTCGAATTCTGAGATGGGAACAAGTCCTTCTGACTTTAGGCCAACATCGACAACAATAAAATCTTTGGTGATTTCAACAATGCGTCCTTTTAGGATTTGGCCAATGCTCATTGCAGATATTGCCCCTTTTTCAGGGGAGACTTCTCTTGCTTTTAAGAGTTCTTGAAACTCCTGAGCCTCTTTTTCATCAAATTCAATATCATCAATGATTTTGCTTTGATTCCAGTCGTTTAGGGTGTCTTCCATAGGTTAAAAGTTCTCCAGTTCTAAAAAAAAAATCACCTGGGCCAATGATCTCCATCTGCCATAATTTATATGGATATAAGATACTGAATGTTTAAAAAAAAATCAAGAGGAGCGATAATCAATGGAATTGCTTATTTAAAAATAAAAATATAATTTGAGTCCATGTCTTGTCTGATTATGAAATTTGGTGGCGCTGCAATGGCAAATAGTGACTGCTTTTCTAAGCTTGCCACGCTCATCAAAACTCGTTTAAAAAAAACTTCGCAGATTGTTGTGGTTGTCAGCGCCATGGGGACGACTACAGATGAGCTGATGAATTTAGCTAATATCATCCATCCCAATCCTCCCAAACGAGAGCAAGATATGCTCATTTCTGTAGGGGAGAGGGTGAGTATGGCTCTTCTCGCAATGGCTCTTGATCTCAGAGGAATCGATGCGATCAGCTTCACGGGGAGTCAATCAGGGATCATCACGACAAATGAGCATTCTGAGGCGCGCATTCTCGAAGTGCGCCCAGAAAGAATCAAGCGCGCTTTGGCAGAAAAAAAAGTTGTCATTGTTGCGGGTTTTCAAGGAGTGAGTATTGAAAAAGAAATTACCACATTAGGGAGGGGAGGGTCGGATACTTCTGCTGTGGCTCTTGCCATTGCTCTCGGCTCTCAAAAGGTAGAATTTTACAAAGATGTACCTGGAATTGGGGAGAATAACCCCAAAACACATCCCGAGACAGAAATTTTTTCCGACTTGACCTATGAAAAAACTCTTACTATTGTTGGCGAAGGAGCTGAGATATTACATCATCAGTGTCTTGAGCTCGCCAAAGAGCATGGCATTATTTTAGAAATTCGCCCTTTCTATGAACCTGAGAGGATAGGAACAACAATATATGCATGATGAGCTTGCTGCAAAGATTCTGGAAGAAGTAGGACCAGAAGAACTTCCCAAGATGATTTGGAGTCAAGAAAGAGTTTTACTTGTTTGTCCCTATCGAAAAGGAGCTGCCAAATTTTTCTACGATATGGTGACACGTTGGTTGATTCCAGGTAAACAACTGGATGCTTCGCTTTCTTTTGCCATGCATTATAAAGAGTATTTGGTTGCAGAAATCGTTTTGCAGCTCGAAAACACGCAGGACATTGCTTGGGCAAAGCACAATGCTCCTTTTCTCGAAAGGGAAATTCTTATGGGGGTCAACTCCTTTTACCATGCAAAAAAAATTCTCGAACTTCGCGGACTTACTCTTGATGAAAAAACGGCTCTAGTACAAGAAAAGATTGGGACCATGGTACGTCGTTTCCCAGATCATTTTGACTACGACATTTTTACTGAAATGCAAAACCTTTTTCTCACATCAAAAGAGACATTCAAGGCTATAAGGCGTCCATCAGAAATTGGCCGTATCGTATTTACGCTTTATCTTTTTCGCAAAAGCTTAGAGAAGAAAATGGCGAAAAGCCCCACAAAAAGACACATCTGCATAAAGCTGAGAAAAATCTTATTGCATACTCCTTTTGGTCTAAAAGAGGTCTTGTCCATTTTTGTGGGTCTCAATTTCATCAAAGAGCATGAGCTGTTTGAGGAAAGGCATTTTCTCTCAGCTCTGACCCGTTTCATTCCAGGCGTTCAAAGTATTCCAGGGTCCTATTTTGCTCTTGAAGATGCAGAGATGCATCGTTTTTACTTAGAGATCGAAAAGAAAAGCCCTTTCTCTTTTGAAGAGATCAAAGATTTGGAAAAAGGACTCCCAGCAGAAATTCGCTCTCGCGTGGAGCAGCTAGTTCCACCGGTCTTTATGCCGCGAAACGAAGAGGAGGTGATGCGAAATATTCTGACTCTTTCCAATCAGCTCAAATTTTTGCGAGATCTTCCGCAAATGATGATTTCTTTTGATGAACAAACAGATATAGAACTCTGCTTTACTGTTGTTCTTGTTCGTATTGTTCATTCCGACAGTTTGCCTATAAGAGAACTTCTCGAAAATGGAAAATTTTCCATAGACCGAGTGAAGATTGTGGGAATGCTTAGGCGCAAATATCCCAAAGAAGCGATTGTTCTGCGGGCGCGCCTTCTTAGTAGCACATTCCTCAGGGAAGATTTTTCTGTTGATCTATTCCATGCCAGATTGCAGCTCGTGAAAGAAATGGAAAGTGCTTTTGGAGAGATGCGCGATTACAATGGAGGGATGATTGCTAAGCAAAGAGAAAATTTCGATGCTCTCAAAAAAGAACTCGGCAAAGAGGCTGAAAACCATGCTCTGCTTTTGCAAAACTACTTTCATGCCATTTTTCCTGCGCATTTGAGCACAACGCTGGATCCTAAACTTCTTAAAATCCTTTTTCATATGCTTCTCAAAATGATGGAAACTTCAAAAGAAACAATCACAATGAAAAAGGCTGACGATTCTCTTTTTGTGATGACAAAATTTGGAGATTTTTCGCTTAGGGAAAAAATCTTTAATCAAATCGAATCTCTGGATATTCCGTCCAATGAATTGCTCACCATACAGATGCAAGTGTTCGATTCTTTTTACCTTGGGTTCTTATATAATAATCCTCTTGAGAAAAACCAAAAAACTTTTTTAGAAGCGATGTCTGAAGGGGTAGTATGTCACGTTTAACAAGAGTCTTTTTTTTATAGGCCGCCGGAATGTCGGTCATAAAAGCCTGTGGAGCTGCCCTCGTTGGAGGGAGCGTTGAAGCAGGAATCTCTCGCCTTTAGGCGAGAGAGGTTCAAGGGTTTTGCCTATTCTCGTACAGAAAAAGATCATGCTGATTTTGATCCCATGATTGCACATATTCAATTAGATTGGCTCCTTTCGAAGAATATCATCCTCTCTGACGAAATGGCACGGGAAATAAAAGAATCAGAATTTCAAGGAGTTGATGAAGAATGCTATTTCAAAGAAATTCTTGCTCGTTTTGGGCGTTCTTGACTTTTGAGCTGAATCCGCCATACTTATACACATCATGAATGAAGAATTGGTTTTTGACAGCGTTGGCTATCCTTCAAATTTTTCGTCTGCTCCTCGCTCCGTGTCCATGAACACTGCAGCTCGTCGCATCCAAAAAATTTGAGAAGCCTCCTTGTCAAATTCCCAATTCTTCA
>JAAKFC010000045.1 GCA_011065225.1 Chlamydiota bacterium | reverse complement strand
AACAAACTGAAAATATGAAACTTATGATTGAAAAGGGCGGTTTAGAGCTCCTAAAACTAAGAAACGCCACAGGACTAACAGTTCTTCACCAGGCCATAAACCTGTTATACATAAATCCTTACTTAAAAGAAATCATTGAACTTATGATTGAAAAGGCCGATCTAGATCTACTATATGCTCAAGATGTTAAAGGGAAAACACCTCTTGACATCGCTTCAATTTTTAAGGCAGAGGATCAATACATCAGCATCGTCGTTCAAATCCAAAAGAAGTTAGCAACTCTCCGGAAAAACGAGGAGCTTAAAGTTCCTTCGGCTTGAGGAATTAATCTCCCTCTTTTTTCTTTTTCTCGGGATATTTGACGCGTAAATGCCCGGTGATGGAAAGAGTTTTGACGAGGGTCTTTTTGACAACGCCGAGCTCTTCAAAGGTGAGCTGGCAATCATCTAGCTGATTATCATCGGCTTTTTCCTTAACGAGCTTATCGACCATTGCCGAAAGGGCTTCTTCGCTGATCTCATCCAGTGAGCGCGAAGCTGCCTCTACTGTATCGGAGAGCATGATAATGGCTGATTCTTTCGTATGGGGCTTAGGCCCAGGATAGCGGAAGAGTTTTTCATCGACTTTTTCTTCATCCTCACCCATTAGCTCCAATTGTTTGTGATAGAAAAAGTACACGAGTGTCGTGCCGTGGTGCTCGCGGATGATGTCAATGAAGCTCTGCGGCAAGCGATGTTTGCGGGCCAGCGCTTCTCCTTCGGGAACATGGGCGATGATCACTTGGGTCGACTCGAGGGGGGTCAGGAGCTGGTGGATATTAAAACCCCCAAGTTGGTTTTCGGTGAAGTAATGGGGATTGAAGAGTTTTCCAATGTCATGGTAGAGGGTCGCTACACGGCAGAAAAGCCCATTTGCTCCGATGGATCGTGCGGCTGATTCGGCGAGGTTGCCAACGACAAGGCAATGCTGATAGGTGCCAGGAGCTTCCACGCTGAGGCGGCGCAAAAGCTCATTGTTGGGATCCATGTACTCCATGAGGGTCATATCCGTCATTACGTGGAAAATAGATTCAAGAAGTGGTAAGAGTCCAATGACGAGCAGCGCAATCACTGTGATAAAAATAAGAGAGCTGATCAGATCTTCCAGCAAATGCACTGAACTGAACACGTTTTGTGCCAAATTAAATGCGATAATAACGGGAATACATGTGAGCCAGACTTTCGCCAAGACGGAAAAAACTTCTTTGCGTTTATGCATATTGCGAGCAAAGAGAATTGCCACCCATGAAGCAATCAGATTGAGGATCAAAAAGCGATCGTGATCAATGGCAAGTGTCACTCCAATGATGATCGAAAGGAAAGCAGAACCAAATAAGGCTACCTCACCCCCTACCAAAACAAGGATCAATACGGACGCAAACGGAACGATGATGGGATAGCGGAAAATGTCGATGAGATAGATGGCTTTATTGACCAAAAGATATTCGGCAATTTTTGAGAAAATGAGCGTCAAGATGACTATCGTCACAAGAAGTGTCATTTTCTGAATGGAGTTGAGAATCTGCGGATGGTTGATCCGGAAATAAATCACGCTGAGTATAGTGAAAAGTAAGGATAGGAGCAAACTCCCAAAGATGGTACGAATGGCAAAGGGATTGCGCTCTTTGGCAATGGCATCTTTCATAGATTGGAGCATGGCAAGATGACGCCCTGTGATTCTTTCTCCAGGATCGATGATGTGATTACCTGCCGTTACTTGCGTATATTGATCGGGAACTTTTTCTTGGACAACTTGCCTAAGGGAGCGTTCTGCAGCACCATCTTGTTGCAAAGTCCATGTCTGCTTTTCAAAGGAATCGAGAATAAAGCTCGCCGTCTCTGGGGAAAAGTTGCCAGAAATGAATGCTTTTTCACGAACTTTATTCCAAAATGTTTTCGGTAAGACGGTCGGCTCTTGGAGATTTTCTGGGGTGTAGAGATAGTAATCTTCCGTCGAAAGGCCATAGTCTTTCATCTTTTGCAATGTCCGGGAGCTCGTAAATCTAGCATGTGAGAGAACGTCTTCAATCGCATCTGCGCCCCGATAGAGCTCGTCAAAGGTGGCTTGTTTTAGTTTGTCTCGCCAATCTGAGCGGGTGAGAAGATAACTTTCAAAATCAAAACGAATTTGGCGAAGCTGCTTTTCTTTGATTCGATAGATGGCTCCAATGTCGCGAACGGATTGCTGTTTGATGACGAGGGTGGCTTCTTCATCAGGAAATGCAAAATCTACATGGGCAATGATGTAGCGCTCTGCAATCGTCCCTTGCTCGATCACTTCCATACGCACTTCGCGAAAATGGAGAAAAGCAGCAAGAGCAATAAAAAAAAGAATTGCTACAATCAGACGTTTGGTAAAGTGTCCTTCACCCAGCCAATCCTTCCAATGCAGTTTTTTTTCTTTAGATTTCCCTTTCATCACCCTCATTCAAAATTATAATTCAATTTGTCCTCTATCTCTTTCCTGTGCTATCTGCGCGAAAGATCTACTTCGCTTTCCTCGTCGAGAAGGTGTATTTCCACCTTCCCTTCCTCGCAAATCTTGTATCTCTTCCGCTCGAAAGCGCCCAAAAATAAGATAGAGGACAAGTTGAATTAATATCTTACGGGGTATGTAGCATACCAAACCTGTGTAAAAAAGTTCCAATCCTTTATAATTAAACTTAGCATGGAAAAATATCAAATCATTCCTAGAAAATTTCGTCCCAAGCGTTTTGCTGAGGTGGCTGGCCACGAGGCCATTGTCATTACTTTAAAAAATGCGATAGCAAATGAGCAGCTTGGGCAAGCCTACTTATTTTGCGGCGCACGTGGCTGTGGAAAAACCACCCTCGCTCGCCTTTTTGCCAAAGCTCTCAATTGCACGCATCTCAGCAAAGACCATGAGCCATGTAATAAATGCATCAGCTGCCAAGAAATTTCTGAAGGGCGCAGCCTCGATATCATGGAAATCGATGGTGCTTCCAATCGGGGTATCGATGACATCCGCCAGATCAATGAAACTGTGGGCTATGCGCCCAATAAAGGGCACTATAAAATCTATATCATCGACGAAGTGCACATGCTCACTAAAGAGGCCTTCAATGCTCTTCTCAAAACGCTAGAAGAACCTCCCAAAAATGTGAAATTCTTCTTTGCGACAACAGAACCGCACAAAATCCCGCAAACGATTATCAGCCGCTGTCAACGCTTTAATCTCAGCCGCATTCCAGAGAAGGCTCTCGTCGAGAAATTGACTCGCATCTGCACAGAACTTGAAGTGCAAGCTGAAAAGGACGCGCTCATCCAAATCAGCCATCTTTCTGAAGGCTCTCTGCGCGATGCAGAGTCGCTTCTCGATCAGCTGATTTGCTTTGGGAAAACACCCATTACACTCGATCTCACACGCGAGATCTTTGGCCTGCTTAAAACGGATCAGCTCTTTGCGCTGGATGAAGCCATTCATACACAAAACCAAGAAAAAGCATTTGAACTTGCCAAACAGTTTTATGAATCGGGTAGAGACATCGGAGCGTGCATCGATAGCTTACTTGAGCACTTTCGGACCTATCTTCTCATTCATCTCGGTCACCCAGCTGAAGGGGCGTACGAAAAGAAAACGAAAAACTACACCAAGGAGCAGTGCTTGACACTCCTCGACACCTTGATACAGTGGCAGCAGCAGATGTCAAAGACGCCTTTCAAGCGGATTCACCTCGAAATGCTCCTCGCAACCCTTGTTCGCAAAAGCCAGAATATTTCGCTTGATCATCTCATCAGTCGTCTGCTCGAGTTAGAAGGGAAAGGCGAAGGCGAAGCTCCGCCGCCGCCGCCGCCAAAGCAAGAGATTCCAGCTCCAGAGCCGATAAAAGAAGAAATACACATAAAAGAAACAAAAGAACCTCCCAAAAATGATGTGCATCCAAGCAAGTATGATACTTTGATCCGTTTTGCTGCCGTCGAGTTGGAGGGATCTGTAAACCAAGGAAATTAGTCTTATGGGAAGTGGATTTTCCAAAATGAAAAAACAAGCGCGGGTGATGCAAGAGCAATATGCCAAAATGCGCGAAGAGCAGCAACATAAAAGAGTGACGGGAACAAGTGGCAATGGCCTTGTCACAATCACGCTCAGTGGTGATCATAAAATGAAAGAAATCAAAATCAAACCCGAATGCGTCGATCCAGAAGATATTGAAGGCTTAGAAGACCTCATCCGCGCTGCCTATGATGATGCCTCATCAAAACTCGACGAAGAAGGCGGCGAGGGCGATCTCAGCAACATGATGTCCTCAATGCCATTTTCAGTCTAATTTCTTACGGGCTCGGGCACGAATTATTACTCCGAGTTGAGGTATTACTTTTTTTGCGCCTTGGTGAGCAAGGAGGAAATGTCCTCTGGGTCCGCAAGCTGAAGAATCTCTTTAGCAAGCATATTGGCTTCTTTAAGGGTCCACTTTCGGATGGCTTGTTTGATGTGAGGGACATAACGAGGAGAGAGAGAAAGCTCCCTAAGTCCTAGTCCCAAAAGGAGGGGTGTAAATAGAGTGTTCGAAGCAATTTCCCCGCAAATGGTGAGCGGGGTTTTTTGTTTTTTCGCTTCAACGCAGATCATTTTGATCATCCGAAGAACGCTGGGATGGGCGGGGTAATAGAGCTCACTCATGGCAGGATTGCTCCTATCAACCCCAAGGGTGTACTGAACGAGGTCATTCGTTCCCAGTGAGAGGAAATCGCAGTTTTGTGCCAGAGCATCGCAGATCATGACAGCTGAGGGAACTTCAATCATGCACCCGATGGGAAGATCGGGGATGTCAGAGAATGCACTTCTCAACTCATCTCTTACTTCTGCAATGACCGTTTTTGCATTATAAAGCTCCCTGATATCGGAGATGAGAGGAAGAAGTAGACGCACATCGGCGCCTATTGCCGCTTTGAAAATCGCCCTCAGTTGGATTTTAAAAAGCTTCAAGTCACGGAGTAAAAATCGAATTCCCCGATTGCCAAGAGCGGGATTAGGTTCTGCCTTGCGACCAAAAAAAAGACTAGGGTTTTTATCTCCACCTAGATCAAAAACCCTTATGACTACAGGGAGTGAGCCCATTTTCTCAATCAGGTGTCGATAGGCTTTTTCTTGATAGTTTTCGGTAGGAAAGAATTCTTTCGTCTGTAAAAAGAGATATTCTGTCCGAAAAAGCCCTACCCCATCATGTCTATAAGGAAATGCATCTAGATCATGGGGATTCCCCACATTGATAAAGAGTTTTATGCTGACACCATCTTCTGTCTTAGCAGCAAGGTGATCCTGCTCGAGAAAAAACTGATAGCGTGTTGCGAGTTGCTTTTGCTGCTTCTCGTAATTCGCAAGAGTTTCTTCGGAAGGATCTGCAATGATAATGCCTTTGAATCCATCAACAATGATGATATCGGCCTGCAGATTTTTTATTTCTTCAGTATCAATGTCAGCAATAAAGGGAATTCCTTTAGACCGAGCGATCAGAGCAGAATGGGAAGTCCCTCCCCCATTTTTCGTGACAAAAGCTCCAATTTGCGCCGCATGCGCTGCAGCTGAAATCGAAGGCGCAATTTCCTCTGCAAAAACAATCGATTTTGCGGGAATTTCACAGAGCAGGGCATCTTGCTTGTCACGCAAATGCCCCAAGATCCTTTTGGACACATCTTTAACATCAATGAGACGCTCCTGGAAAAAGGAGTCTGATCTTTCGGTAAAGCGTGTCTCATAATCTTTCATCACTGAGTGAAAAACCGATTCAGTGTTGCGCAAGTTCTTCCGAATCTTCCCCACCATATCTGTCGTGATGATCGGATCATCGAGCATTTGAATATGAGTCTCAATCGTGTCAATAGCCTCGTCAGAACCTTCCTTCACAAGATCTTGTTTTATTTCAGTGAGATCTTTTTTGCTTGAGAATAAAGCTTTGCGATAGCGGGCTACCTCGTCATCGACTTCAGTTAGGGAAATGGCAAAATCGGGAATATCATCTTCAATGGCTTTCAAAAAATGGGGTCTGCCGATTGCAATCCCCTCACTGACTGGAGTCCCTTGGAATCTGACTTCTTTAGGCGTTTTCAGGCTCACTTTTCTCCTCTCCAAATTCGTTTTCAAAAGCCGTTACGAGAGCTTGCATGGTTTTTGGCGCATCGTCACCTTCAACTATGACCGTGATTTGCCCATTCTTTCCAACTGCCAACATCAAAATGCTCATGATACTCCGCGCATCGATTGTTTCACTCCGATATATAAAGGATACCTGAGATTTGCTCTTTTGTAAAAGACGAGCTATGACTGTAGCAGGACGAGCATGAAGACCAAGCGGGTTTTTTACTTTAACTTTCTGAATAAGTTTCACTTTTTGTTTCTTCTTGTTTTCGAGAAATTGTTTCGAGGAGTTTTACATTAAATTCTCGTGCGGAATGGTACCCCATCGATTTTAATCTATGGTTGAGAACAATGGTCTCTATAAGCAAGACCACATCTCTTCCGGGTTTTACAGGCAGTATATGATAGGGAATATTTACGCCAAGCATTTCGATGCATTTTTCATCGAGACCGATCCGATCATAAAAGGCATGATCATCCCACTTTTCGAGCTTGACAATGAGATCGAGTCTCTTCGAGCTGCGGACACAAACAGCTCCATATAGGTGGGCAACATTGATGATCCCAATCCCCCGGATCTCCATCATGTGCTTATTGAGCTCAGGACCCGTCCCCTCGATGAATGCATCTTTGCGCAGACGCATCTTGACCACATCATCGGAGATAAGCCTATGTCCACGCTCAATCAGTCCGAGTGCCGCCTCACTTTTTCCAATCGAGGAATCTCCTTGGATGAGGACTCCCACGCCAAAGGCCTCGACAAGTGTTCCATGGCAGGTTGTGGTCGGGGCAAATTGATCGGCTAAAAGAAAGTTCCCCATGCTCAAAAACTCTATCGTAGAAAGACTGGTTTTGAAAAGAGGAATCCCCTTCTCTTTGCATATGGCAGGAATCAGAGGAGGAACTACATATTTTCCAGCAATGATGACAGCGGGTATTTCCTCTGTCAAGATTGCCTGCAAACGCTCTTTCTGCAGATCTTTTTCGAGTTCTTTGAGATACAGAATTTCGCTATTTCCAAAGACAAGTAGTCGGTTGGGGACAAATTTTTTCAAAAAGCCAGACAAGCTTAAGCCCGGACGATGCAATTCTGCTTTTGGAATTTTTCTTCTCAAATGCTCTTTGCAAGCGAGAATTGTAAGTTCGAGATCTTGCCCGTGTTTCTGGAAAAAATCTATTACATATACATCCATATACATCATGAATGAAGGATTGGTTTTTCCCTTCATCAGAAATTCCGACCTTTCGAATCTTCCCCATCGCTCATATTCTCGAATATGAGCATCGTCGAAGCTGCAAAATTCAGGACTCCGATTTTGGCAAAATTCCAATTCTTCAATTTAGATGTGTATTGTTGCATTTTGACATGAATTCTACAATGGTGCAATTTTAGGGTAGAACCATTTTTTTTCAAAAGGGAAATGTATGCCGTACACTAAGGTTGTCATCATAGGAGGAGGATTTGGAGGACTCAATGCTGCCAAAACACTGAGGCACGCTAAACTCGATATTCTTCTTATCGACAAAACAAACCATCACCTTTTCCAACCCCTCCTTTACCAAGTGGCAACTGCTGCTCTTTCCCCAGGTGAGATTGGGATCCCCATACGTGAGATCTTGCGCAACCAAGAAAATACCTCTGTCATTATGGGGGATGTCGTAAGCATCGACAAAAATGCCAAGAACATCACACTTGGCAATGGTGATAGGATTGCCTATGACTATCTTGTCATTGCAATTGGTGCGCGGCACTCCTATTTTGGCAATGATGCATGGGAACCATTTGCACCTGGACTCAAAACGATTAAAGACGCTCTCAAAATCCGCGAGCAAGTTCTCATTTCCTTTGAAAAAGCCGAACGTCTTGACCAGACCTCTGAAGCGGAAAAATATCTCAACTTCGTAGTGATTGGCGGAGGGCCAACCGGTGTTGAGATGGCCGGTGCCATTGCCGAAATTGCACACAAGACCATGTTCAAAAACTTCCGCAAAATCCGCCCCGAGCGCTCGAAAATCTACCTCGTTGAAGCCCTGCCTAATATCCTCACCGCCTATCCAGAAAGTCTCGGGCTTCATGCAGAAAAAGATTTGGAAAAAATGGGCGTAAAGGTCCTTACCGGGAAAAAAGTGACAAGCATCACAGAAGAAGGCGTGCAAATTGAAGATCAGTTCATTCCTTGCAAAAATGTCATTTGGGCTGCGGGCAACCAAGTCTCATCCCTACTCAAAACCCTTGACGTCCCTCTCGATCGAGCGGGCCGTGTCATTGTAGAGCCCGATCTCTCCATCCCTGGCAACCCCGAAATTTTCGTCATCGGCGATGCTGCCCTTGCTAAAGACAAAAACGACAAACCCCTTCCCGGCATTGCCCCAACAGCCATTCAACAAGGCCACTATGTCGCAAAACTCCTTTACAAAGAAATCCCAAAAGAAAAACGCCGCCCCTTTAAGTACCTTGACAAGGGAAGCATGGCAACGATTGGAACCAAAAAAGCCATCGTCGTGATGGGAAAACTCAAACTCACTGGCTTCATTGCTTGGCTGACTTGGTGTTTCATCCACATCGTCTACCTCATCGGCTTCCGCAATCGTTTTGGGGTCATGGTCGAGTGGTTTTACTGCCTCATGACCGGCCAAAGAGGCGTCCGCCTCATCTATCGCTCTATCGAGAAAGGCCTCCCTACGCATCAGAAAGAATAGACAAAAAATTAGATATTTGAAAAAATGCTTTCCCCTACTCAAGGAGGCTAGATTTATACCCAAGTTGCTACCCTTATTTCTCTCTAGCGTTAGCGAGCTGTTTAGATACAAGATTTGAGAGGAAGGCCATATGTTTACATATGGGCGACGAGCAAAGCTTAAGTGGTAGACAGCGTAGATATACACATTCCGATTCAAGAATTGGTTTTTGACGGCGTCGGCTATTCCTCAAATTTTCCTTCTGCTTCTCGCTCCGTGTCTATGAACACTGAAGCTCGTCGCAGATGGAAAATTTGAGGG
>JAAKFC010000044.1 GCA_011065225.1 Chlamydiota bacterium | reverse complement strand
TCTTCCTTGCGGAGACGCTCAGTGAGTTTTCTGTGGAGATGATTCGCCAATTGATGGTACTGCATTGCCTCCTTACCAAATAAGAGATTATTCAGCTGGCCGGGATCTTTTTCTATATCGTAGAGCTCGTATTCAAAGTCCGTTCCATTGATCGAAAAATAGACGGCATAAGTCCAGTTGTCATGACGCAGGCAACGGATGTGGGAACTAGGAGTATCTTCTGGTAAGAGATATACGTCATCATAGGCAAAAACGGCAGAATCACGAACTGCATCCATTTTACCTAAAAGCACCGGCGTTTGGCTGATCCCTTGAAAGTCAGAGTGATCAGGAGTAAATCCAATCAACTCTGAAATCGTCGGAATCAAATCTAGATGGCTGTAAAAGGCATTGGTTAACAGGGGAGTGGGATAAAGCTTCGGATTGGAGAAAATAAGAGGGATATGTATTTCCTCTTCGTAAACAGTATAGGCCTTCTCTCTCATGCCATGCGAAAGCCCCAGCTCTCCATGATCAGAGGTTCGGATGATGATCGTATCCTCCAAAAGATCATACTTTTCTAATTCATCTAAAATTGCGATGATCTCCCGATCCACCAGGGTCTGTAAATAGGCATAGAAATTGACATAACCGACTAGCTCTTTATGGTTTTTAAAAGGAGCAATGCGATTAATTGCATCTCGGGCTTTCAACTGGATCGAAGGTTTCGTCTCCAAGGAATCCTTGAAATTACTGGGCAAATCAATTCCCATATTTTCAAATTCTTTCAGCTGATACCCCGCTTCTTTCCACCCGATGGGATGAACCCAAACATCATGGGGATTCACAAGAGAGATGAAGAGACAAAAAGGCTTGCGCGTCTTTTTATCCTGGGCTCCTACCTTTCCCAGATAATCCAAAATAGTCTCTCCCCAGCCATCAACCTGTTTTTTATCTGAGGAAATCATCCCTCTCACATAGCGCATATCATTATTCGCATACCCCCCTCCTAAAGTTGAAAGGGCAAATTTTTTATCTCTGATATAAGTGCTATGGTCAGCATTTCCCGCATCGGGAGGATTCCAAGCAAGCGGCCCATAAATGTTTTTCATTTTGGCAATATCTTTTTCAGACCAATCCTCCAACCCATCAACCGCATAGCTCAAATGCCACTTCCCCTTCCAAACTACTTCATAATCGGTTTTTTCTTGAATCAGCGACGCTAAATTGGTCAAAACATCTTTCGATGGCAATGTGGGAGACTCTTTAGAGGAAGCGAGTGTCAGTGCTACATGATTCACCGTTGAATATTGGCTAGTCAATAAAGTTGCTCTTGAAGGCGAACACATGCTCGCAGAGGTATAAGCACGCTGATACGACAGGCCATGTTTCATCAACCTTTCTTGAGAGGGAAGGTGTTCTTTCACCCATCCAGCTGGCCAATGCATCGGATGCCTCTCTTGATCGGTCAGCAAAAGGATAATATTTGGCTTTTCTAACTTTGCATCTGCCGAAAAAAGAATCTGCGGTAGACACAACATGGAAATAATAAAGCTCGTCAATCTCATGCGAATACCTCAAACGTTTTTCTTCATATTGGCACTAAAAGAGAAGAATTGTCTATGAGAATTTGGAGTGATGTACCTGAAATCTACACCTTGACGGAATCTATCATTGCATAAAAAGTACCAGGTTTAAATCCCCGTCTTTCTCTATGGGGCGTATATAAAATATGTCTTCCATTTGTATCTTCGTAAAGTTGATGTGAGCCTTTTTGTCTTTTGAATGAAAAACCTAGATCATTTAAGAGTTGTTTAAATTTTCGCGGTTTCATGCTGTGATGTGGAGATTTCTCATGAACTGGATTTGCAGGCAGTTCTTCTTCTTTCGATTCAGAGACATTTTCTTGAATTATTGCATCATTAGAATTCGTAGGCTCCTCGATTTCTTCCTTCTTTTTCGGTGCCAAACAAATTGAGATTATTTCTTCTTTTTTCTTTGCTTGCTTTGATGTTTCCTGCGCATTTTCTTGTAATTTATCAAGCCAATGAAAAAAGTTTTTGATTGCATCAGGCGCGTCTAAGTTCCCTTTATCAAGATAAGACAACTCTATAAGATTATCTATGTGAAAAAGGGCGGCAATCAAGATGAAAACCCGATGAGAAGACAATCTCTTCACAAGATAAGCTGCAGCATCTTCACAATCTTCTGCATTTACTTTTGAAATCAGACTTTCTAGTTCTTTTTTAAGATGTTCTGGCATAACTTCAAATGCTTTGTAAAATCCTTCTAATTGTAATAATGAGGGCCAGAGTTGTATAAAAATATTCGTCATTGTAAATGAATCGTGATTGAGGACTTCTTTTTCCCAAAAATTAGGGGAGAGAGAGCCAGTCAGTCCATTTTCGATTATATCCAAAGAAGTTTCAATGTTGTTGATGGCTTCTTCAAAATTTTCCCATTTGGGATTTTTTGTGACTTTTTTGGAATCCAATTTCTTCGCATATCTTTGCAATAAACTGAAAAATTTTTCGCTCAATTCTGTTGAAGATCGATAGCCGGGTTTCTCTTGTAAAAAGATTTGCTCGAGTACTTGCATTTTGCGCTTACTAAAATCTAAAATGAAAATCAAAATGGCTTCTTTAACTTGCAAATCAAAACTTTGTTCTTCTTCTTTCCTTTGATCCTCTTGTTGTATTTCAGTATACATATGTTGTGACATCGTCATAGTGTTACTAGCAATGTCCTGGTAAGCTGTTTTAATTTTATTTGGTTGAGAGGTGGTTTGAAGACTAGCTAGCGTGGAGTGTTGATTTATTATTAATGTTAAATAAAGTTTAGAAAATTTGTTAAACTCCTGGCGTGAAATAAGATGAGTGATGAATTTACTATATCGCTTTAACTGCTCGAGTTGTTTCTTTTTGTCATCAGATTTAGATAAATGAACAGTAAGCTGAAGACTTTTTTGTTCCAAAATTTCAAACGCGTTATCTTCATTTAGAATCTCGATAAGTAGTTGCAAGATCCCTTCGGCTTCCTCAAATTTAGCTTTATTCTGATAGCTTGCGAGATGGAAAGTTTTTTGAGTTTTCATATTCTTCAACCGTTCTTTCAATTCAGAAGAAAGTTTTTTATTTGTATAAGATTCTTGCTTGAGGGAAAGGTCTCTTTGTTCCTCAATTTTTAAGCTAATGAGTAATTTACTAAAGATTGGGAAAAATTGTGATTCAAGCATGTCGAATCCCGGCTCAGCAATCATTTTTTTGCTTTTGCTTTTCAAAGGAATGTTTAGAAGCTTGTTGAAGAATTCTAAACACAAAAGAGATGCCAAATCAAATCGACCAGAAAGATCATATTTACAAACAAAAGGTTGAATTTTTCTGTGAAGATCTTCTTGTATTTCGATTTTTGATGTATTATCTTCGATTGTAGAATCTATATTCTGTTGAAGTATTGTTTGGTTTTTATTAATAAAAAGAATCGACATGAAAAAACCTAAAATTAATTTTTACATATGTATTCTACTATCTCGGCCTCTTTATTTCACTAAAATTGCTCTAGCTGGAGCGCCGTCGGCATGCGCAATTTTGAGTGGTGTACCTGAAATCTACGCCTTGAGGGAATCCATCATTGCATGAAAATTACCAGGTTTAAATCCCCGTCTTTCTCTATGGGGGGTATATAAAATATGTCTTCCATTTATATCTTCATAAAATTGATGAGAACCTTTTTGCCTTTTGAATGAAAAACCTAGATCATTTAAGAGTTGTTTAAATTTTCGCGGTTTCATGCTGTGATGTGGAGGTTTCTCATGAACTGAGGGATTTGCAGTCGGCTCTTCTTCTTTCAATTCAGATACATTCTCTTGAATTGTTGCATCATCAGAATTCATAGGCTTCTCAATTTCTTCCTTTTCCTTCGTTGACGAACAAATTGAAGTTGTTTCTTCTTTTTTCTTTGCTTGCGTTGAGGTCTTCTGTGCATTTTCTTGTAATTCATTAAGCCAATGAAAAAAGTTTTTGATTTCATCGGGCGCATCTAAGTTCCCTTTGTCAAGATAAGGCAACTCTAGAAGATTAGCTACGTGGAAAAGGGCTGCAAACAAGATGAAAACTCGATGAGAAGACAATCTCTTCACAAGATAAGCTGCAGCATCTTCGCAATCTTCTGTATTTACTTTTGAAATCAGACTTTCTAGGTTTTTTTTTAAATCTTCTGGGATATTTTCAAATGTTTTATAAAAGCCTTTTAAATTGCATATTGGATATTGGAGTTGAAATAAAATATTCATCATTGTAGATGAATCGTGATTGAGGACTTCTTTTTCCCAAAAATTAGAGGGGAGATGCTCAGTCATTAAATGTTCCATCACATTCAAATAAAGTTCAATTGTGCTGATTTCGGTTTCAAAATTTTCCCATTTGGGATTTTTTGTGACTTTTTTGGAATTCAATTTCTTCGCATATCTCTGCAATAAACTGAAAAATTTTTCGCTCAATTCTATTGAAGATCGATAGCCAGGTTTCTGTTGTAAAAAGAGCTGCTCGAGTGCTTGTATTTTGCACTTGCTAAAATCTAAAATGAAAATCAAAATGGCTTTTTTAATTTGCAAATCAAAGATTTCTTCTTCTTCTTTCCCTTGATTCTCTTGTTGTATTTCATCATGCATAAGTTGTGACATCGTCATAGTTTTAGTAATAAATTCTATGTAAGCTGTTCTAATTTCATCTGGTTGAGAGGTGATTTGAAGACTAGCAAGCTGGGAGTGTTGCTCTATTATTGGCTCTAAATAAGATTTAGAAAATTTGTTAAATCCCTGGTGTGAAATAAGGCGAGTGATGAATTTGCTATATCGCTTTAATTGCTCGAGTTGTTTCTTTTTGTCATTAGGTTTAAATAAATGAACAGTAAGCTGAGGGAGTTTTTGTTCCAAAATTTCAAACGCGTTATCTTCATTTAAAATCTCGATAAGTAGTTGTAAGATCTTTTCGGCTTCCTCAAATTTACTTTTATTCTGATGGCTTGCAAGACGGAAAGTTGTTTGAGTTTTCATATTCTCCAACTTCTCTTTCAATTCGGAAGAAAGTCTTTTATTTGTGTAAAATTCTTGCTCGGGAGGAAATTCTCTTTGTTCCTCAATTTTTAAGCCAATGAATAATTTAATAAAAATTGGGAAAAATTGTGATTCAAGCATGTCGAATCCCGGCTCAGCAATCGTTTTTTTGCTTTTGCTTTTTAAAGGAATGTTTAGAAGCTTGTTGAAGAATTCTAAACACAAAAGAGATGCCAAATCAAATCGACCGGAAAGATCATATTGACAAACAAAAGATTGAATTTTTCTTGGAAGATCTTCTTGTATTTCGATTTTTGATGTATTATTTTCGACTTTAGAATCTATATTCTGTTGAAATATTGTTTGTTTTTGATTAATAGAAAGCGCCGTCATGAAAAAAACCTAAAATTAATTTTTACATGTGTATTCTACTATATCGGCCACTTTATTTCACTAAAATTGCTCTAGCTGGTGCGCCATCTGCATGTGCAATTTTGAGTGGTAAACAGTAAAGGGTATAATGTCCACCCGGTACTTCTGAAAGATTGAGTCCTTCTATGATTACAATTCCTGCTTTTAATAGGATTTCATGGGTAGGGACAAGATCATTGAATGGAGCTACGGAAAGATAATCGACTCCGATGAGTTTGATCCCCTTTTCTACAAGATATTCTGCTCCATCAGCTGTGATTGCCACATATTCTTCCGTGAACTCTGTTGAGCCGCTCACCCACTCTTTAGAATTTCTCGTTTTGAACAGTAAACGCTTAGTATCCGCTGGAATTTCAACTAGGCGGAGTACTTCTGCTGAGATACTATTTTCTTCGGGTAGCTCTATCACCACTGCCTCACCAATGAGAATTTCAAGTGGGAGATTTTCGACAGTGTCTCCATCTTTTAGAAAATGATAAGGAGCATCAATGTGCGTACCTGTATGAGCACACATCTTCATATGAGTGAGGTTTGCAATGTCCCCATTTTCTAACTTCAATACTCTTTTGAACTCTGGTTTTGGATCTCCAGGCCATACTGGAATGGTATCCGATAACGTAGGGGTGATGTCGTAGATTTTCTGTTGCATCTTCTTTCTTATATATTCCCAAGTTGAGACCAATTTCAAACTGGCTGAATGGTCTCAATTTACTTCATGTAACCAATTGAAAGGATCTTCAATTTCCCCATTTTGAATTCCTGTTAATGAATGATAAAATTCCAGGGTTACAGGTCCAATATTTCCTTCTTCATAGACAATTTTTCTATCATTATGGGTGATGCTTCCTATTGGTGCAATTACGGCAGCAGTTCCAGAGCAAAATGCTTCATCAGAAGAAAATACTAAATCCAAATCTATTTTTTGTTCTTTGACTTCATACCCAAGATGAGATGCAAGTAAAATGATCGAATCTCGTGTTATACCTGGTAAAATCGTACCAGTTAATTCTGGGGTATAAAGAATTCCATCTTTGACGCAAAAAAAATTGGCAGCACCAACTTCTTCAACATATTGATTTGTGACATCGAGATAAAGGATTTCTGCAAAACCATTTTGTTTGGCTTTTTGTAAGGGAACAAAATTTGCAGCATAGTTAACAATTGTTTTGATGTCTCCAACACCACCTGGATGTGCGCGATGAAACTCATCTGAAATAACCAGATCAATAGCTCTTACTCCTCCTTTAAAATAATCTCCAACCGGCGTTACAAAAATAAGAAAAGTATAGGACGGAGCAGGGGTTAATGACAGTAAAGAACCCGTACCTATTAGCAAGGGCCTTATGTATAAGGTTCCTTTACCATATGGTGGTACCCAATCAATATTAGCCAAAACTGTCTGCTTTACTGCTTTTATAAACATTTCCTCCGGAAGAATAGGCATGCCCAATCTAACTGCACCTTTTTGAAAACGACGTGCATTTTCTTCAGGACGAAAAAGCACTATTTTTCCTTCTTTAGTTCGATAAGCTTTCATCCCCTCAAGAATACTTTGTCCATAATTAAGCGCACATGACGAAGGGCTGATTGCAAGATCTCCATAAGACACTAATTCTCCTTGTTGCCAGCTTCCATTTACCTCGCAAAATGCCTTAAACATATAACTTGTTGGGATAGGGTCAAAAGAGAGTTTATCCCAGTTGATCTTTTGATCAGAAAAAACAACATTTGAAAACAAAATGCTAAAAGAAAATAGTAAAACATAAACAAATCTAACAATCATCATTTGGTAGCCTCTCTTTTCTTATTAAAATTGTTGAGATATAGCATAATCGCACTCGATTAGAGAACACAAGTGAAAATTCTCTGTGGAGGAGTTTTTCCGTTATGTGGTATATTTTCGCCATCTTATTTCAGGGAGGTGGGAGATGAATGGAATTAAATCGAGTTCTTTTTTCAATTACACCTTCCCTGCAGCCAAAGGAGATATTCACTCTCTATCGTATGAAAAGAATAAGAAGATGTGTTTTTTAGTCGTTTCCTTAAGAAATCATGCAAATTTGCAAACACATAGAGAAGGGATTTTTCGTGATGTGCAAAAAGTGACGTATCTCAAATGGAAAATAAGGGGCGAATATGTCTTTTCTGTTCTGATTCTGGATTTTGAAATGATCCAAAATGTAGTCCGACAAATCTGGAAACAACATCAAATTCCTGAGGAGTTTGCGAACTTAACTTCTAAAGATATGTAAATGGAGTAGATTTTTTCTCTAGTAGAAAAAAATTTGTTTTTCGTATACTCTTTGCAACTTAACCAGGAGCCTAAACATGAAAAAGATAATCGCTTTTCTACTGCTTTTTTCTTGCAGTTTTGCTTTTGCAGACTATGAGTACATCATCCAACCCCGCAGCTATTGGTTTGCGACGCATTATGATATCTATTCGGGAGATGAATACATCACAACAGTGGAAAAAGATTGGTTCCATCTAAATACCATTTGGTCTCTTTGCAATGAAAAAGGAGAATATGCCAATGGGACTGCGCGGCTTCTTTCTTTAGGCTCTCTTTTGAACTGCAAAAGAGAAATTGATGTCTATGATTATCACAAAAATCATTTTGGCTACATTCAAGGGGAATTTTTTACTTCCGCTTCTGGAAAATTTGTATTCTATGATGAATATCAACACCCTTATGCGGTTGCTTTTATCGATCAAGGGAAATCAAGCGTAAATATTATGGACTATCATAATCAACGTGTCCCTATCGCTATATTTCGTCGCACGCATGTGCCCGGAGGGGATTATTATTGGAATGTCAAAGTTGTCAGAGAAGATATGATCGATCAAAGATCTCTCTATGTCTTTTCTGCATTCATTACGGATGCATGTTGGCCCTATAATACTCAGGAAGGGAGCACTTTTTGGGATACCCTCAATCTGATCCTCATATTGGATAGACTGCAACAAGACGATTAATTTTTTATTTTGACTTTGGGCATAGGGTCTTTCTTAAAATCTTCTCCTTGCAATTCGTCAAGGATAAAAGGGAGAGGAATTGATTTCTAGAAAAGTTTGGCAGCTATACACATTCCGATTCAAGAATTGGAATGTGTATAAGATCAAGCTACGTCAAGGGAAGGTTATCCACAACTCCGGCAATATTGCGGCATTATTTTGCAGAAAACATCGCTTCAAACTCAAATTTATGTTGACTTATTTTCTTATATTTAAAACTTTGAATATGTAGGGACTGTCTTAAACTAAGGAGATACTATGGCAACCGCAGCTAAAAAATCTACTAAATGGCACTGGGGTGCTTGGATCTCGGTCAAATGGAAGCCTGGAGCCCCAGAAGATGCATGGAGTGAATGGAAAAAGCATCCTGAAATTAAGGAAGCTTGGAGTACTTCAGGAAATTGGGACTGTTCTTTGTGGATCGATCTGGACAATCCTGATGATATCGAAAAGTTCGTCTGGCGAGAAATCCGCAAAAACAAATGGGTAGAAAAAACAGAAACCCATTGGGCAAAGAAGTGGTGGTAGCTGGATTGGTGAGTTATATATACACATTCCGATTCAAGAATTGGAATTTTGGCCAGGAGGCCCTCAAATTTTCCATCTGCGACGAGCTTCAGTGTTCATAGACACGGAGCGAGAAGCAGAAGGAAAATTTGAGGAATAGCT
>JAAKFC010000043.1 GCA_011065225.1 Chlamydiota bacterium | reverse complement strand
GCAGCATTTTCTTCATTGACGGCAAGGGCAAAGAGACTGACCCAATCGAGGAGGATGGAGGGGTCTGTAGATCCTTTTCTCAAGCGGCGCAAAAGATCAGGTGCACGCCGTTTCACCTCTAAACCTCCAGGAAGAATTCCTTCGTTATTGCAACCCCGATTGACAGAGTCTTGCATCACTTCCCAAATGCGCAAAATCCCCCTTCGGATCTCCTCTTCACTTCGCCAGTTCTTTTCGTTTTCTAGCATGAGCTCGGCAATCGTTTTATTTTCACGGTTGCAATGGGCAAGAAGCTCTTCGCAGGTTGCGAAAGGAAAGGGAACCAGATCGTCTTCTTCTGGGTTCACAGGAACAAAAATTTGCTCATGGTCAATGATGAAGCCGCCTCCAATGGAATAAAAAATTTGCTTGTAGAGTTCTGCCCCAAATTCATCAAAGGCTTTAAAACGCATGGCATTGGAGTGGTAGGGCAAGCGTCTTCCCCTATGGAAGATGAGATCAGTTTCTTTGTGAAAGGAAATGGTTCTCTTGGAGAGAAGATGAATCGTACAGTTGCTCAAGATAAAGGAAACGCGGTGCTGAACGGAGGCGGGATCGCATTCTTCAGGCTTTTCACCTTCGAGGCCGAGGAAAACCGCAATATCGGTACCATGCCCCTCCCCTGTCATGGCAAGGGAACCAAAGAGTTCGATTCGGATATTGGCCACTTCATCAAGTCGTCCGTTCTTTTCAATATCAGAAATGAATTGGAGGGCAGCCCGCATCGGACCAACTGTGTGGGAGCTAGAAGGACCAATGCCTATAGAGAATATTTGAAAAAGCGAGACAGTCATACTATGTACGGAAATTTGCTTTTATTAGATCTTCAGCGTACACTGGAAAACTGGATTTATGCAACCAAAATACATTTTTATTACAGGAGGGGTGGTCTCTTCACTCGGCAAGGGTCTCACCGCTGGATCGATTGCAATGCTACTTGAGTCGCGTGGACTGAAGGTGGCGATGCTCAAACTTGACCCCTATCTCAACGTCGATCCCGGGACGATGAATCCCTTCCAGCATGGGGAGATCTATGTCACTGATGATGGGGCTGAAACGGATCTTGACCTCGGCCATTATTATCGTTACTCCAATTCTCCCATCTGCCGCCTCTCAAATGCCACTTCTGGTCAGATCTATGAAACGGTCATCAAAAAAGAAAGGCGCGGTGACTATCTCGGCAAAACAGTGCAGGTGGTCCCCCACATCACAGATGAGATCAAACAGCGTATTATCGATGCCTCAAATCAAGTCATCAATACCGATGTAGTACTCGTTGAAATTGGAGGAACAGTTGGAGATATTGAGTCTCTTCCTTTTTTAGAGGCAATCCGACAATTTCGTCATGAGAGACCTCAAGAATGCATCAACATCCACTTGACCTATGTCCCCTATTTGAAAGCTGCGGGAGAGCTTAAAACGAAACCCACCCAACACTCTGTGATGGTCTTGCGCCAAATCGGGATCATTCCCGACATTCTCCTCATTCGTTGTGAAAATCCCCTTCCGGAAGATCTCAAAGATAAAATTAGTATCCACTGCAGTGTCCCTAGAGAGGCAGTGATCGATGAAGTAGATGTGGATTTCAGCATCTATGAAGTTCCCCTTTGTTTGCACAAACAAGAACTCGACAGCAAAATTTGCGATTTACTTAGCCTCCAAAAAGGAAAAGCTGATTTAACCGAGTGGACTGCAATGCTCGAGCAGATGAAAAATCCCAAAAAGACGATCAAAATTGGGATTGTTGGAAAATATCTCGAGCACAAGGATGCCTACAAATCCGTCTTTGAGTCTCTTCAGCACGCCGCTACAGCCAATCATGTGGCCATCGAGATCGAGACTTATGAATCGGATAAAGTAATCAAAAATGGAAAAGTGGAAATCGGTAATTGCGATGGATATTTGGTTCCAGGTGGATTTGGTGAGCGAGGTTGGATGGGGAAAATTCTGACTGCTAAGCACTGCCGCGAAAACAAAATTCCCTATTTCGGACTCTGTCTTGGCATGCAAGTTCTTTGCGTCGAATTCGCCCGCCACGTTTTGGGCCTCAAAGATGCCAATAGTACCGAAATGGATAGCAATACCCCTCACCCCATCATCTCTCTTCTCAGTGAGCAACGCGATGTGAAAAATCTCGGCGGAACAATGCGCGTCGGTGCTTATAATTGCACGCTTCAGAAAGACAGCAAAGCTTTTGCAGCTTATGGCAAAGAGGTCATTTCTGAGCGTCATCGTCACCGCTACGAATTCAATAATGCATTCAAAAAGCCACTAGAAGAAAATGGGCTCATTCTCACAGGAGTGATGGAAAACGATCAGCTCTGTGAAATTGCTGAAGTCAAAGATCATCCTTGGATGTTGGGGGTGCAATACCACCCCGAATTCAAATCAAAACCCACTGATCCTCATCCCCTTTTCTGTGATTTCATTGCCGCAGCAAGCAAAGGAAGCTCATGAAGCGCATTGCTTGTATCGACTACGGAAAAGTACGCATTGGCCTGGCGCTTTCTGACCCTGGTCAAATCATCGCCTCCCCGCTCAGAGCGATCAAAACGAAACCCACGCACAAAGAAACGGCAATACTTCTTTTGCAAGAGTTTGCAGAGCACGAACCCATTGAGAAAATTGTTATTGGCCTTCCTCTCATGATGAATGGCTCTGAAAGCCCTGGCTCTAAAGACGTACGAGAACTGGCTAAATTTTTAGAAGAAATGACAGATAAGAGCATTGTCCTTTGGGATGAGAGGCTGACGACAGCACAAGTAGAAAGAATCCTCAAAGAGGCAAAAATGAGTCGAAAAAAGCGGACTCGTTACATCGATGCAATGGCCGCTGGTGCTATTCTCCAGAGTTTTTTAGATTGCGCTTGCAACAAATAAAGCCTGCCGTTTTTAATAGACCTATGAACGTACATCCGCTTGAAGAACCCGGCGTCTCTTCTCGTTTTATCGATCCTTGTATTCTTGTTATTTTTGGCGCCACTGGAGATCTGACTGCCCGCAAGCTCTTCCCTGCCATTTATAATTTGGCAAGAGAAGGACAGCTCCCCAGCCAATTCGCCGTTGTCGGATTTGCTCGAAGAGATAAATCGAATGAAGAATTCCGCGCAGAAATGAAAGAGGCGATCAACCAGTTTTCGCGCATAAAACCTGTCGACGAGGCAATCTGGAAGAATTTTGAACAACAAATTTTCTATCACCGCTCCGAATTTCCCGATGAGAACGGCTATAGGTCTCTAGACAAACTTCTCAAAGATCTCGATGGACGTTTTGGAACAAAGGGAAACCGAGTCTTTTACCTCTCCACTCAACCCCGTTTTTTCACTACAATTTCTGAGAATTTGCATACCTCAGGATTGATCTACGACCAGAAAACAGTCAATGATAAATGGTCGCGTATCATCATCGAAAAGCCCTTTGGACACGATCTCGATTCCGCACACTCTTTGCAAAAAGAACTTTTGCAATTCCTCTCTGAAGAACAAATCTATCGAATTGATCACTACCTCGGCAAAGAAACCGTGCAAAACCTCATGGTTTTTCGCTTTGCGAATTCCCTATTTGAATCGCTTTGGAACAATCGTTATATCGATCATGTGCAGATCACCGTTGCTGAAGATATCGGCATTGGAAGGCGCGGCGCTTTTTTTGAAGAAGCAGGCCTTCTTCGCGATATTTTGCAAAACCACATGATGCAATTGCTCTCACTCGTCGCGATGGAACCTCCTGTGACCCTTTCTGCAAATTCCATTCATGATGAAAAAGTAAAAGTACTCCATGCCTTTCGCCCCTTTACAAAAGAAGACTTTAAAACATCGATTATCCGGGGACAATATGACAAGGGATTTATTGGTGGTGAGCCAGTCAAGGGATATCGAGAAGAGGAAAATGTTGACCCAAAGTCCAATATCGAGACCTTTGTAGCCATGCGCCTGTTTATCGACAATTGGCGCTGGCATGGAACCCCCTTTTATTTGCGCGGAGGAAAACGACTTCCCAAAAGGGCTACAGAAATCGCCATCCAATTCAAACACCCTCCCGGCGTTCTCTTCCAAGAACGGGGCAAGAAGCATGAACCCAATATTCTTGCCATCCGGATCCAGCCCGATGAGGGAATTGCCCTCAAAATCAACTGCAAAGTCCCAGGTCCTTCTAGTCCTATTCAGCCGGTCAAAATGGACTTTCGTTATAGCTCTTATTTTGGAATGTCACCCCCAGAGGCCTATGAGCGACTCATTTTAGATTGCATGGCCGGCGACAATACCCTCTTTGCAAGGCAAGATGAGGTTTTCAGTTCATGGAAAGAGCTAACCCCCGTTTTGGAAGAGTGGAAAAATACCGAACCTGATTGTTTCCCCAATTATCCTTCTGGCACATGGGGACCTCAACTAGCAGAAGATATGATGAACCGTGATGGAAGAAAATGGAGGATTTTGTAAGAAGTGGCAACTGACATCATTCCTCCTTCAGAAATTGAATTAGAGCTCACTCGCATTTGGGATTCATTAGAAGGCACGAACAAAGTGCGGGCTTCTCTTTTCAACCTCATCTTTTATACCAAGAAAAAGGCAAGGGCTGAATACATCCGTGAAATTTCACATAAAGTGATCGAGAAGTTTCCCTCGCGTGTGATTTTCATCACAGCTGATACCGAAGGGAACTATCTCAACACTCGCGTACAAGTAGTCTCATCAAGTAACGGGGAAAGCGAGATTGCCTGTGATTTCATCGAGATCGATGTCGCAGGAGGGCATAGCGAGAGAGTGCCCTTTGTGATCTTGCCACACATCTTGCCTGACCTACCCATCTATGTCATCTGGGCTGAAGACCCAGCTGAAAAATCCCCACTTTTCACCCAACTACAAAAACTTGCAACCCGCCTCATCTTCGATTCCGAATCCATCACAGACCTCGCCTCTTTTTCCAGACATTTAATCGAATTTGATCAAAGTCCTCATCTCGATGTCGCAGACCTCAACTGGGCACGCATGGAGAGCTGGCGCGATCTCCTCACCTCCACTTTTTACAGAGAAGAACGCCTTGCACTTCTTCGCAAGAGCATCAAAATTCAAATTCTCTACAACGCCCAAGAAACCGCCTTCACCTGCCATACCCAAATCCAAGCAATCTACCTGCAGGGGTGGCTCAGCACCCAACTTGGCTGGACTCTCACAAAGCTCTCCAATGACAAGGGAAAATATACTTTTGAATATTCTCGCGATGGAGGACAAGTGAAAATCGAACTCTTCCCCGAGTGGTATGAAAATCTTAAAGCAGGAGATATTCTCTCCATCGACCTCGAAACTGAAGACCAAAACCATTTTTCCTTTGGCCGCAACCTCGATCTCCCGCACCACGTCAGCATGCGCTTTTCGACCCTAGAAAAATGCGATATCCCCCTCAAATATATTTTTGCCAAAGACGAATCAGGACAGTCCCTCGTCAAAGAAATTTGCCACCGCGGCACAAGTAAACATTTTTTGAACTTGCTTGAACAAATCCAAACTCGCAAGGAGTTCTCCATCTGTGAATATTGAAAACCTCAAAATCGAGCCCTTTGATGAAAGACGCGACCTTCTCATCCCAGGAGATGAAAATGCCACACTGGATCTCTGCATTCGTCATTTCGTAGCCTCTGCCCGTGAGGCCATCCAGACCCATGGGAGCTTCTTTGTTGCTCTAGCAGGTGGGAGTACCCCCAAAGCGGTATATCAAAAAGTCACCGCTCCTCCTTATAGTGAGGAAATCGATTGGGAAAAAGTCTTTCTCTTCTGGGGCGATGAGCGGAGCATTCCACCAAGCGACCCCGAAAGCAACTACAAAATGGCAATGGATGCGGGATTTCAAAAAGTACCCATTCCAAAGGATCACATCTTCCGAATGGTGGCCGAGGAAAATATTGAAGAAAATGCTTTAAAATATGAAGACGAGATTCGTAAAACCCTAAAAGACCGCCCTTTCGACCTTGTCATACTCGGTATGGGAGAAGACGGACATACCGCTTCCCTCTTTCCCCAAACTGAAGGCCTCAAAGCCGAAGATCGTCTAGCCATTGCAAATTTCATTCCCCAAAAAAATACTTGGCGCATGACACTTACCTTTGATGTCCTCAATAGCGCTCAAAATATCGTTATCTACATCATTGGCCAGGCCAAAAAGGACATCCTTGCGGAAGTTCTCCAAACCGAGCTTCAGCCCGAGCGCTATCCCATTCAGTTGATCGGCACAAACGATACCAAAGCCCTTTGGATTGTTGATGAAGCTGCTGCCGCAGAACTGTTAAAAGAATAATTTTACTACTTATAACAAAATTCTTTATATTGTCATATAAATTCACAATTGATTATAATACTATCATATCATTTTTCAATGCCAACTAATAAACAAGGAGTTTTAATATGGCTACAACAAATATTGCTTATTCAAATATTGCTGTTGATGCAGCAAATAAGTTCTTCAGCATTAACGCAGAAGATCATATTGTAACAAAAGGGGCAAAAGCTACTGGAAGAGCTGTTACACAGACTTTTATTGCTCTTGCAGCACTTACAGAGACTGTTTTCTTTGCAGCACTGACAACTGTGCTTTCTCCCCTTTACTTTGCTTCTTATGACCGCTTTACAGCTCTTAAGAACCACACAAAAGACGCAGCTTCTGCTACAGTAAACGCTACAAAAGGAATTGCAGGCTACTCTAAGAAAGAAGAAGTTGCCCCTGCAGCTCCTAAGAGTCTGAAAGATAAATTAATTGAGTTTGCAACGAGCAAATATTCAAAAACTGCAATTAGTACTGTGCTTGTAACTGCTTTTCTTTTTCTTGCTTACACCTATGGTAAAGATACACTTAACTATTTCTCTGGCTTTTCTGCTGCTGCTGCTAGTGGCGATAACGATAGCAGACTTGGTATAGCGAGTAAGATTCTCGCTTACCTACCTGAAGATGTACGAAAACTACCTGAAGATGTACGAAAAGATTATCTTGCAGGAATAATTTGCCTTCCTTTCGAAAAGCCTGTAGCGTAATCAAAGCAAAAAAATTCGACTTTGCTAAGCGCGAGGAATCCTTCCTCGCGCTTTTTCTTTACCTGATAAATCGATTCTTAACCTTTCTTTAATATTGCAACTCGAATCACTTTTTTCAAATTATTAAAGCATAGAAAGTAAATAATTTACAATTATTTACATAAAAACACACCCAATGTTATAATACTTTCATAATAAATTTTAAATGGAGATATTTTATGAAAACACTGTCCTATTCGCATAAGCTTCACAATCTAACTGCTTTTAGCCAAATCCAAAAAAATGATAGTTATATCACATCTGCTTGGAAAATCCCTACAGGTCGTCTCTTAAGTATCGCAGTAACAGTTGCTGCACTTACTGAAGCATTTCTTTCTACAGTTGCCACTGTTGTCCTTTCTCCTCTCTATATAATCGATAATGATCGCTTCAATGCGATTGCAAATGAAGCTGTTGACTCTACAAAAACTGCAGCCCACGCAGCAGGTCGCGTTTTTGGATATGGCACAATCGAGAAAAATGAACTACCCACCCCTAAAACTTTAGCAAAGGATGACCCACAAGCAACTGCAAAAGATGCGCTACAGCCAACTACAAAACCTGTTACTCCATGGGAAAAAGCTCTCCAATTCATGAAAGATCGCGTTTCAGACGTCACTCATGTCGCTCTTAGGCATCCCAACACAACTTTTGTCGCCGTCACACTTGGAGTGACGATTTTGGTCGCCTGGAAGTTTGAACTTTTTGAATATGCCTTTGGATCTATATCAGTTTCTACATCTTCTATAAATAACCCTCCAATTAATGAAAATCTCAATCCCATGTGTTACCCTTCTGAAGCCCCCACTGTTCTTCCTACAAACCTCTCTAATATCTCCCTCATTAAAGACCACAATCCTTTTATGTCCTATCCTTCTGAAGCCCCCACTGTTCTTCCTACAAACCCCTCTAATGTCCCCCTCCTTAAAGACCACAATCCTTTTATAGGGATGTGTGATCCTTCTGAAGCCCCCGCAGCGGCAACTAAAAAAGTTGTAAAAGATGCTGTTAATGCTTTTGTTTCAGATTCTGCCTATCAAGCGCCTGAGACAACTCAGACTATTGCAAAAACTATTCCCGATATTGAGAGCATAAAAGTCGGTAACCTTTGGACAAAGGGTAAATCTGATTCGATTGTCAGCGCAGAAATTGGAAAATTGATTTCAAAACCCCCTCAAACAAATGCTCTGTCTACCACTGTTACCGAAGACATCTCCAAAGGGGATGTACCAGTCGAAGGAGTAAAATTTCTTGATGGACTTAAAGATAAAGTAAATACTACTTATGAAAAGTTCTCTGGCTTTTTCTCTTCTTTCTTTTCTTCAGAGTCTACTCCAACCATACCTCAAAAACCAGTTGAAGCTTTGCCGACTCCAACACTAGATCTTAAAAATATCAGCCCCAGAACGAGTTATAATCCTTTTATGTCCTATCCTTCTGAAGTGCCAGTTGAAACAACTTCACTAACAAATGTGAGTCTGCCTACATCCATTACTAACCAAGTAGGAAATATTACGAATCTGGTACAAAGCAAAGTTGAAGAAGGAATTTGCGCTGCTCCTAATGTTACAACATCGATTCAAACACCTATTCTTAACAACAGCAGATTTCCTACACCTGCCCAAAACACACAGCTTGCTAGATGGACCTCACCTGTTGAACCCAAAAAATCTTTTCTACCCCAAATAAATTTTGAAAACTTTTTTCCAAAAAAGCCTTTGTTCACCCCTCCTATTATTCAGCCATCAGCCCAGAGTACTGCAGTTGTACTAAAAGGACCTCTTGTTGATCACTCTATTTCTCGATGGTCAAATGATGTTCCTACTGCAGAAACATTCAAAACATTTCTTCCAAAAAGCGAAAATACAGCAACCTTCACTCTACCACCTTCTGATAGCTCTAAAACTGCCCCATCACTGACGAGCTCATATTTTCTCAGGTTCCTCAAGAATAATGATGCCGCAGAGAAACTTGGTTCT
The DNA here is from genome assembly GCA_011065225.1 of Chlamydiota bacterium. Classification (GTDB taxonomy): domain Bacteria; phylum Chlamydiota; class Chlamydiia; order Chlamydiales; family Rhabdochlamydiaceae; genus Sacchariniichlamydia. Next base: position 139 of record JAAKFC010000043.1, on the reverse strand, counting down.
GAAATTAGGAATAGTACGTATATAAAATAAAATTATTACTAGCATTGCATAAAATGCAAAATAGACATATAATACTTACATAATTAATTTTTAAAACATGGATTTTTAATATGACTACAAATACTCAATTAAATTCTTT
>JAAKFC010000042.1 GCA_011065225.1 Chlamydiota bacterium | reverse complement strand
CCTTCTGCAGGATAAAAATTTCCCATGAGCCCGCGCACCTCGTCTTCAGGAATTTCCCACAAGCGAAAATATCCAAGGACATGATCGATGCGAATCGCATCAAAATACTGCTGCATCCATGCAAGCCGCGATTTGAGCCAATAAAAACCCTCTGCACGAATTTCTTCCCAGTTATAGGATGGGAAGCCCCAATTTTGTCCAAGGTGATTGTAGAAATCGGGCGGCGCTCCCATTGATTTGTTCCAACGGAAATACTCGGAAAAACGCCAAGCCTCAACACTGTGTGGATGAACTCCTATCGGAAAGTCCCCTTTCAGCAAGATCTTTTGCTTGCGCGCATGAGAGCGAACGGTGTGTAGTTGTTTGTCAAGGTGGTATTGGAGAAAGTAGTAAAAGTCTACTCCTTCTTTTTCACATATGTCTTCCACCGCAAGTTCACTATAGACAGCATGGTCTTTCCATTTTTTAAAATTGCTCGTGCCATATTTGTCGCGAAGAACGCAAAAGGCTGCATAGGGTTTTAAGTGCTCTTGATTCTTTTCAAAAAAATGCGCAAATGCTTTTGTGGACAGGTCTTTTTCTCCTCGAAGAATAAAGAGCATTTTGAAAAACTCGCGCTTGGCAAGATAGGTTTTTTGATAATCGAGCTTTGGAAGATTGAGCTCTCGCACAATGGGGGCTAATTCTTCTTCAAATTCTGCGCCTAGAGCTTGCACATGCAAATAAATAGGGTGCAGGGCATAGGCTGAAAGAATGGAATAGGGATACCCATCTTTTTCTGTTCCGGTTATGGAAGTGTCATTGATGGGAAGAATTTGAATGAGTTTTAGGCCTGCTTGTTTTGCCCAATCGATAAAGGGAATGAGATCGAGGAATTCTCCGCAGCCCAAACTCTTTTTGGTCCTAAGAGAAAAAATAGGGATATTGACACCAGCACCGCGTTTGGTCATATCCGCACTTTAAAGAATTTAGAAATTAATTTTATACATATCTGAATTGAAGAATTGGAATTTTGTCAAAATCGGAGCCCTGAATTTTGAAGCTTCGAAGCAGCTCATATTCTTGAATATGGGCGATGGAGAAGATTCGAAAGGCAGGGATTCCGATGAAGAGAAAAACCAATTCTTCATTCATGATATGTATACCTGAAATGGGTAGAATTGATTTGTTTTTTGATCCTTGAGATAGAGGGTAAAATCTTCGAGTGTTTGGTTTGTAGGTAGAAAGATCACCCGATGAATGGTTGAATAAGGCGGCAAGATTTCTTCTTCGTCTTTGATTGATTTTGCATGATAGTCGCGCTTCATTTTCATGTGCGAATTGAATGTTACAATGGTATCAATTGTTCCGGGAATGAGAAAAGGCCAAAAGATTAAGCCTGCCACTTTAAAGCCAATTGCCCTTGGAATTGCGGCTCTAGTCACATATCCAGCTACCGTTTTGCTTTCTGCTATGGGTATCTCTACCCCTTGATTAGAAAGTGCAAATACCTTTTCGCTGTTGTTTTGGATCGTAATCTGGATGGGTTGGAATCCCACTTGTAAAAGATCTCGATCTAGATAGGCTTTACTATCACCTGCATCATAAACTTTGGCAGAGACGTGGACCCCTTTTTCTTTAAAAGGCTCGGCAATGGAGCCAACATAAGGGAGTGCCTCAGAGCGATAGGCATCATGTTCAGCAATAAAGAAAAAAGCTGAAAATATTAAAATAATACAAAATATCAGTTTAAATACATTGTTAAATATCTTTTTCATAATCAACTTTGAATAATAACACGAAATGGATATTTTGGGATATCCTTGAAATATTTGTTCATAATGAATATATATTTGATTATGTGGTGGAAATTTCTTTTGAGGGTCGTGATCCTCGCGGCCATTATTTTGGCCCTTGCCCATGTCCTTCCTGGACTGGATGTCCCCAATTTCCCTGATGCTCTTCTCTTTGCGCTGGTTGTAGCACTTCTAAACGCTTTTATAGCCCCGATTTTGATTGTGATCTCCTTTCCGATCACGGTGATGACCGTGGGGCTATTTGCAGTGCTTATCAATATTTTTCTTTTTTGGGTCGCAAGTCTTGTTTCTTACGGTGTTCATATAACAAATTTTTGGGGCGCCTTTTGGGGTGGCATTATTGTGGCTTTTTCAAGTTTTATCTTAAATCATTGGCTCTCCGGTTTAGGTTCTGGACCACGTCCTCCTCGCAATGAAGATTCTTGATTGAGTGCAAATAATTTCTGTTGTATAATCATATGCCATGACAGTTCGACCTTTTTATATAGAGCAGCTTGAGAGCAATTATTACGGTCTAGAAAGTCTGATGCATAAGTCGGAAGCAATCAGCGAGATTACTGCCCTTTCGAAAAATTCCAAGTTTATCCAGAAGCCTAACAAAGACATTCCTTATTTCAATCGATGGCATGTGGTATGGATTACACTGACACGTCCCTTCTATTCAGTTCTTTCCATTTTCAGCTCAGCAATTTCTCTTATGGCGTATTGCCTCTATTTGCCAAAAGTGGCTAGAGTATTCACTGTTTTGTCAAAACAAATGACCCGAGATTGGGAAGAGCTCTGCAGCCAGTGGGAATTCGACTCACTTCTTATCCCTTCTTTTAATACGCATCAATTCAAGACTTGGGATCTCTATCAATACGGAGATGTTCCTTATGACTGGATTACTGATGAAATGGTTAAACCCCTCACCTATCCAAGTACGGCTTTTAAAAATGGAGTAAAAGGGGCGATAGATGCCTTTTATCAGACTCTCGAGGAAACGCGATTTAATCAAGGCTGGATTGCTTGGATGTACAATTTTGGAAGAACTGTGGGCAAAGAAGAACGGATCACCACAAACGAAGAGTTCCTCAGTGAATATAAAACCAGCACGAAAGAAGCAATTAATTCTCTAAAGAAAAAATATTCTTTCGATCAAATTGAAGAACCCATCAATGCACTCTATGAAAAGCTGAAGGAAACAGAAATATTTTTGCAGGCGAATTCTTCCATTTCTCTTTTTTCTGATCGAGGAAGTTGTCGGGGAGGTTCTCTGTGGTTTATTTTCCTCTATCACAAAACCCGTCACCTCTTTAATGATCCAGCTAAACATTTGATGGCAGTTGCACAGCAATTTACTTCGGGAATGCCGAGACAAGCAGCCCTTTTGCAAGCCTTTAATGAATCAGAAGACCTCTTAAAATTGGAAAAATTTGAGTTTCCCAAAGAAACTGTTTCACTTTATGAACTTGATCACAATTTGGAACGCGCTAAGGGAAAAATTGGGTCTCTTCCAACGGGAATCTATCGGGTTGGGACCTATCAACATTCCCTCGTATACGTCAAACTCAGCGAAGATGAGCAATATGTCTGGAATCCCGAATTTGGTCTTTATCCAATGAAGGGAGAAGAAATGCTCAAGATGATTCAGAAGCACCATTATAAAAGTGGCGATCCAGGATCAATGATCTATTTCCATCAATATGAAACGGCAAAAGGCTTTGAACCTTATGAGGGTAAGTAAATGATTGATTCCCCTACAATTTTTTCTCCGCACATGTTGAACGATGTTCAGCGACTCAAAACTCTGTTTACAGGTGAAGAAGAAATCCGCGCGCTCGATCAACTGCCAAAGGAGACTTATGTCCGCCCCTCTGGCGAGCTCTATATGAATCGATGGCAAGTGAGCTGGATTTTTGTAAGCGCTCCCTTTCGGCTAGTGCTTTATGTCTTTTTGAAGGCAACGGCTAATTTTCTTGAGTGCTTTGCCATGCAAAATCTCTCTAGAAGAGTGCATGTTCAGGCGCATCACCTTGCCTATACTTTTGATATCGCATGGAACCAATTGAGCTATGGAAAACGTTTTCTCGCTCCTTGTCTCAATGACTATAGGAAGGATATAAGTGATGTATATACTCTGAAGAATATCTATCGCGAGAACGTTTTAGACCCGACAATCCGAGAAAAACTCCATCCTCATTTTGATAAGGTCCATTTTGATTTACTTGGGAAGCTATGCCATGGAAGTGTCTATTGGTTCAATTATCTTTTTTTGAAAGGGGGCGAAACAAAAACAGTACAAGGGTGCGAGACTTATACCGATTATGCCCTGGCTATTTCAAAATTATTTGAACATGGACAACCACGACAAGCAGCTCTTATGCAATCGCTATATGGACTCGAAAAAGATCTTCTCGATATCGAAGAAAATAGCGTGGCTCTTTCCCCTCCCCAATTTAAATCTAAAGAGTGGCTTGGAAAGCTTGCAGATGGGATTTATCTACTAGATTTTCCAGAACATAGTGTTTCTTACATCAAATATAATGGGGAAGAAATGGTCATGGATCCAGTTGTTGGTCTAATCCAGATTGAAAAACCAGAGCACCTCATTGAAATCATTGATGAATATACGAAAAATCATGAAGGCATGCCCATTTTATTCGCTCGGCAGCATCTCAAACCAGAGAAAAAGAGCTGGCTTAACTGCTTTCTAACTTGGCTAAAAATATACACATTGTGATTGAAGAATTGGGAATTTGACAAGGAGGCTTCTCAAATTTTTTGGATGCGACGAGCTGCAGTGTTCATAGACACGGAGCGAGGAGCAGGTGACAAATTTGAAGAATAGCCGACGCAATCAAAAACCAATTCTTCATTCACGATGTGTATACGTTAATCAGACCTCCAGCAATCACTTCACGCATTTCTCTATCGCTGAGGGTATTCTTTGTTTCAAAAAAAGTCCCCTTAGTCGTGTTTTTCACAATAATGGGTCCACGGCTTTTAAGTTGCTCGAGCACACTTTCGATTTCGAGAATGTCTTCTTGATCGATTCCATCGTGGTCTTTTTCACTCACAAATTCTAGGGGAGGAATCCCAAAATTGATCAGGTTTTTCCGGTGGATGCGAGCATAGCTCTTGGCAATCACTGCGCGAATGCCCAGATAACGTGGGGTAATGGCTGCATGCTCGCGACTCGATCCTTGTCCATAGTTGGAACCTCCAACGAGAAGGGATCCGCTTTTTTGTAGCGGCATGGCCCGGTCATAAAAGCTCTCGTCAATTTGCGAGAAGGTGAATTTGCTGATTTCGGGAATATTGCTGCGAAAAGGAAGCACTTTTGTACCTGCTGGCAAAATTTCATCGGTTGAAACGTTATCGCCCATCTTGAGGAGAACTGGACCTTTGATATGGTCTTCGAGCGGTGCAAACTTTGGAAGAGGTTTGATATTAGGTCCCATTTCGAGCTCACAGGTCTTTCCCTCTTTGGGAGGGACCAACACAGCATCCTCATTGAGAATGAGCTCGCTTGGTTCCTCATATTTGGGATAAGGCATGTCGAGTGTTCTCGGATCGGTAATTTCTCCTGTGAGAGTAGCTGCTGCAGCTGTTTCGGGACTACAGAGATAGACTTGATCATTTTTTGTTCCTGAACGTCCTGGAAAATTCCTTGGGACTGTGCGCAAGGAAATTTTACCAGTGGGTGGCGCTTGTCCCATTCCAATGCATCCATTGCACCCAGCTTGGTGGATCCGAGCGCCTGATGCAATCAGCATTTCAAGCTGCCCTTGATGGGCTAAGTTTTGCAAGGTCTGCCGTGAAGAAGGGATGATATCAAACGAAACGCGAGGATGAAGCTTTTTCCCTTTTACGATCATAGCCGCAATAGCGAAGTCGCGCATACCGGGATTTGCTGAAGAGCCTACCATTGTTTGGTATACGGGCTTGCCAGCGACTTGGGAAACGGGAACAACATTACCTGGACTTGTAGGACAAGCAATGAGGGGCTCAAGTTTGGAAAGATCGATCTCATCGTGGAGATCATATTTCGCATCTTCATCGGCTTTCAACTCGACCCAATCTTTTTCCCGCTTTTGTTTGCGTAAAAATTCGCGTGTGATGGCATCGGATGGGAAAACGGTTCCTGTAGCTCCTAGCTCAGCACCCATATTGGCAATCACATGCCTGTCCATTGCAGTAAGCCCTTCAAGTCCTGGGCCATAGTATTCAATGATTTTGCCCACTCCCCCATCCACATCATGGCGGCGGAGCATTTCTAAGATGATATCCTTAGCACTGACCCAATCGGGTAATTTGTGTGTGAGTTTGATTCCCATGATTTGAGGCATCTTGACGTAGAAGGCTTCGCCAATTGTCGCAAGAGCCACTTCGAGCCCGCCAGCGCCAATTGCAAGCATTCCCATGCCGCCGCCGGCACAGGTATGGCTATCAGAACCAAGAAGCGTTTTTCCAGGGATTTCAAAATTTTCCATATGAACCGGATGGCTCACGCCATTGCCTGCACGCGAAAAATGGATCCCAAATTTGCGACAAGCACTCTGAAGAAAAACATGATCATCGGCATTTTTAAAATCAGTCTGTAAGATGTTATGGTCTACATATTGGCAAGAAACTTCGGTTTTAACCTCTTTCGTCCCCATAGCTTCCAGCTCTAGCATGACCATTGTGCCAGTTGCATCTTGCATCAGCGTCTGATCAATTTTTATCCCGATTTCTTTCCCTGGAACCATCTCTCCAGAGAGGAGATGATCTGCAATGATTTTTTGTGCTACAGTTTTTCCCATTATAATGCCTTTCTTACCCGGTATAGGGAAGGTTTGAAAAAAAATCAACTTTCGTTCATAAGTATGACACTAATGACAAAAAGATCCGCAAAAAAGCCTTGGGGCATTCTCATCGCACTGACTTTAGCAGTCTTTGTGGGCTCAATTATCAACAAAGAAACGCAGATTTTAGGGATTTCACCTTATTACGTTTTTGATGTTCTGGGCACTCTCTTCATCAATGCTCTGACTCTTGTAGTGGTCCCACTCGTTTCTTCCTCGATCATCACGGGAGTGGCCCGCATTGCCAGTGAATCGCAATTTGGCAGGTTAGGTCTTCGCACTTTTCTCTATTTTCTTCTGACCAATTTCGTTGGCATTCTCATCGGATTTTCCGTTGCAAATTTGTTCTCACCAGGAAGTGGCGTGCAAATGACAAATGTGCTTGCGCCCCAGAGTATTCAAGCAGCAAAAACGGGCGTTTTTTCTGAATTGATTCTCGAAATTATCCCTTCGAATATTCTCGCTGCCTTTGCCAAAGGAAATATGCTAGGACTCATTTTCTTTAGCCTCATTTTTGGCTACGCAATTACACAAATTGGGCGCAAGTCACTCCAAACCCATTTTCAATTTTGGAAAGGAATTTTTGAAGCAATGCTTCGTATCACTCATGCGATCATGTATCTCCTACCTCTCGGTGTCTTTTGCTTAACAGCAAAAATTTTCGCCGATGCAGGACTTGAAACCCTAAAGCCGCTTGGAAACTTTGTTTGGGCAACTTTAATCGGTTTTATTCTTTTTTCCTTCGGATTCATTCCTCTGCTCTTGATTTTCATTGCAAAAGTTCCTGTTCGCAATTATTTCCGTGCGATTTCGCCTGCAATTGTAACCGCCTTTTCAACGGGCTCTTCTTCTGCCACTCTTCCTATTTCTCTCGAGTGCATGGAAGAGCGAGCAGGCATTTCAAATCGGATCTGTGCTCTTGTGATTCCGCTTGGTACATCACTCAATTTGTCGGGAACTGCTCTATATAACACCATGGCCGTTTTCTTTGTCGCTCAAGTCTTTGGCATCGAATTTTCAGCAATCAATCAAATTTCTCTGATCATTGTCACTCTACTCATTTCCTTTGGTGTTGCTTCAGTTCCCGGCGGTGGGCTTGTTGCCGCTCTAACCATTTTGCGTATCATGGGCCTTCCTATTGAAGGGTTGGGTCTCATCATAGCTACTGACCGCATTCTCGATATGTTCCGTACCACGGTCAATCTCTTTAGCTACACAACATGCTCAGTACTTGTTGCCAAAAGTGATGGGGAGCGGAGTGTTCTCTCAAAAAAAGTATATAGCATTTAGTTAGATATTCGTTGCAAAAAAACAACAGTAACTGTCATAACGGGCTGAATTACTACAAAGGATTCTGAATGCCACAAAGAAAACGAAAAAAACCCTGGGCTGTATTCATCGCGATCGCCCTTGCGATTTTTATCGGGAATTGGACGGGACAAGAATCGGGATTGTTTGGAGTGACGTTCTATTCCATCTATGACATTATCGGCAAACTCTTCATCAATTCGCTTACCCTCATCATTGTTCCCCTCGTTTCTTCTTCGATCATTATCGGGGTTGCTCGCATTGGCGGTGAAGGCCAATTTGGAAGAATTGGAGTCAAGACGTTTGCCTTCTATTTCCTGACGAAAATCATTGCTATTATCATAGGAATTTTTGTCATTAACATCATCCATCCTGGTTCTCCAAATATTGTATCCAACCTTCTTCAGACAGAAAATATCCCTGTTGTGCAAGAGACATTTAGTGCAGGCAATGCCTTTGTAAAAATGCTTCTTGATTTGATTCCTCCCAATGTTCTCGATGCTTTTGCAAAGGGAAACATGTTAGGACTCATCTTTTTTAGCATTATCTTTGGCTATGCCATCACACATATTTCTGTAAAAGCTGCGGAAACCCATATGAATTTCTGGACTGGTGTCTTTGAAGCGATGATAAATATCACGCACTATATCATGCGCGTTCTTCCCATTGGGGTGTTTTGCCTTGTTGCCAAAGTTTTTGCCGAAACAGGAATTGCTTCACTGCGGAGTGTGGGGCTATTTTTCTTTACCGTTCTCCTAGGACTTGCGATTTTCGTCCTTATTGCGCTCCCCCTACTTCTCAAATTCGTCGCCAAGGTCAATCCATGGAATCAATTCCGTGCGATGGCTCCGGCGCTAATCACCGCCTTTTCAACCAGCTCTTCATCCGCCGCCCTTCCCATTACCCTTGAATGCATGGAAAAGCGGGCAGGCGTATCGAATCGGATCTGCTCTCTTGTGATTCCACTTGGTACCTCGATCAACTTGACCGGATCGGCTCTTTATGAGGGAATGGCAGCCCTCTACGTAGCGCAAAGCTTTGGCCTTGAACTTTCGATCTCCTCGCAATTTCTCTTCACTTTTCTCACCCTCATCACCTCGATTGGCATTGCCAGTGTTCCAAGCGGCAGCCTGATCATCATCATGATCCTCCTCCGCTTATGGGGCCTTCCGGCGGAAGGAATTGGCCTCTTTATTGCAGTCGACCGAATCCTCGACATGTTCCGCTCTGTAACGAATCTCTTTGCTGATGGATGTTGCGCTGTCTTCGTTGCCCGCAGTGAAGGTGAAACGAATATCCTCACAAAGAAAATATTCGATCCCATTT
>JAAKFC010000041.1 GCA_011065225.1 Chlamydiota bacterium | reverse complement strand
ATATGAGCATTGCGAGTATAGAGTGTGACGAGAAGGATTCCGAGGGCAAAGAGGCTGGTGAAGACAATGCCAATGCTCGCATCTTCTTGGAGCTTGATGACTCGATGGAGCACTTGCGTCAAAAGGGTCGTCAGGATCCCAGTCACGAGGGCGGCGATGAAAAGCACCTGGAAATTCATCGGCATCCCTGATCCTGCTTTAAAGAGCAGCAAATAGGCGATCACGATCCCCAGCAAGATGGTATGGGAAAGAGAGTTTGCAAGCATCGTCATCCGTTTGAGGACAAGCAATGTGCCTATGAGGGAAGATGCAATGGCGATCAAGCTAAGCACAAAGAATTGGATCTCATCGGAAGCCAGCGTTTTCCATGTAAGTAGGCGAGTAAAAAAGATGGCAAAAAAATGGAAAAAATCGGCTCCGTGATAAGGGTTCATCTGCTGGCTCCCGGGATAGGTTGCTCGTGCGGATCCCGTTTGGGGTGATCGAGAAGAGACTGAAGCTGTTTTTCAATTTCTGGGGTGAGAATATGCTCCATTTCCTCTGCACTGTGATGGACGCGGTCACTCTCTTGCCCCATGTGGACGAGATAGACCTCCCAGAGGCGGTGGAGGCGAACCAGTTTTTCGGCTTCTTCAAATCCCTCTTCTGTGAGTTTTTTTTCTTTGATCCAACCCTTCATCCGCATGCGCCAGAAAAGATAGGGGTGCGCATCAATCAATTGCTCTTTATAGAGTGCTTTGAGCAAGTTTTCTTGCCGGCAGAGGAGCTGAAAGCGTCTAATGCGAATCAAACGAGGAAAAAAACCTCTTTGAGGAGCAAAAAACAAGCTGAAAAGACAGATCCCTGTGCTGGATAAGACAATCATGGGGCCAGTCGGAAATGAGAGATTTGGCCTGCTCAGCCAAACGGCAAAAACATTGCCGAACAAGCCTGCAAGCATACCAAAGATGCCAGCGAGGACAAAAAAGCTTGATAGTTTTTGCGTCCACTGGCGGGCTGCCGCAGCCGGAGTAATCAGCATGGCCGACATCAAAATGACACCCACACTGCGCATTCCAACAACAATGGCAATCATCAGCAAAAGGTAGAGAATGCCTTGAATGGTTTTTGTGCGCATACCGATTGTTTTGGCAAACTCGGAATCAAAGTGGAGGATTTCCAAAAATCGATAGAGGAAAATCATACTCATAGCGATCACTAGGGTCAGTCCGCCATATAGAGCAATATGGGAATCGACCATCGTAGCGGCTTGTCCAAAGAGGAAAATCTGAATTTGGCGAAACCAAAGGGCATGGGTCACTTGCAAGCCACTGGCAATGCATATGCCAACGCCAAAAAAGAGCGAAAGGACAAAACATAAGGCTGCATCGCTACTGATACCAAGCCGCTTTTCCATTTGATCAATCACAAATAGTCCCAAAAGTCCAAAGAGAAAGGCCCCAAGCAAAATGGAAAAAGCAATCCATCCTGGCGCAAAAGCTGCTGAGAGAATGACTCCCAAAACAACGCCAGGATAAGAAGCATGGGAAAGGGCCTCCCCCACGAGAGAGCGTTTCTGCAAGAAAACGAGACAGCCGATGAGTCCAGAAGAAAAGCACATTAACATGCTACCAATAGTGGGAGCGCGCAAGACCGGATCGGTGAAAAACTCAAGCATCACACCCCCGTTGATTTACTGTGGGTCAGTTTTTTTGTTTCTGTGAGGAGATAGGCCGCATTGCCATAGGCTTTTTTGAGGTTTTCTTCGTGAAAGACCTCGCTAATAGGGCCACAGTCAATGAGGCAACTATTGAGCAAAATAACCCAATCGAAATGGTTTTTCACAGTCGTTAGATCGTGATGCACAATGAGAAGAGTTTTTCCTTGGTCTTTGAGATCAGAAAAAACCTCCATGAGCGCTTTTTCTGTGGCCATATCGACACCGGCAAAAGGTTCGTCCATCAAGTAGAGATCAGCATCTTGCAGCAAGGCCCGAGCTAAAAAAACTCTCTGTTGCTGTCCACCAGACAGCTCACTAATTTGTCGTTTGGCAAAAGGGAGCATGCCCACTCTCACAAGGGCTTTTTCTGCCAAGATTCGATCCCGTTTTCGCACCCATTTGAGCGGCCCCCTTTTACCGTAGAGTCCCATCAAAACCACATCGAGAACATTGATTGGAAAATTCCAATCCACCGATGTGCGCTGGGGCACGTAGGCGATTTTCTTTTGGACTTCTTTATAGGGCCTTTCGAAAAATGATATAGTCCCTGCAATAGGCGTGAGAAGTCCGAGCAAAGTCTTAAGGAGTGTACTTTTCCCTGCGCCATTGGGACCTACCACCCCTACGATATGCCCCTTGGGAATTGTAAAATCGATTTCCCAAAGCACAGGAGTTTTGTCATAATGGACAGAAAGATTTTTTACACGAATGGCGTTCATGAACCTATCTCATTATTTGAAGAATTTGATTTTTTAAAGGATTTTTTTGCAGATTTTTGGTTCACTTGTTCCACTCTTCCCTCAATACTTGTGCATTATGCTGAATCATTTCCAAATAATGTTCCGTTCCCATTGCATCGCCATAGAGAGGCTGATCAGAGCAGCGGACATCATGTGTACAACAAGAGATCACTTTCTTGAGTGCATCGCGATTCACATTGGATTCAGGGAAAACAACGCCAATTTTGTAATGTGATAAATGCCTCACAACTCGTTTGATATCTTGGCTGCTCAACTGCCCTTCTGGGGCAAGTCCTTCAGGAGCCATACACCGTTTTTCCCATTCCCCTCCTTGCGCCAGATAAGCACGCACAAAATAGTGGAAAGCATCGTGACTAGTCACCAAAAAACGCTTTTCATCTGGAATCTCACGCATCTCTTCTTGCAGTTGCAAATGGACTGCAAGCATTTCGCGGCGCAAGTGATCTCCATTTTGCCTATAGAAAATCGCATTTTCTGGATCCGTTTTTGTAAGAGCAAAGACAATGGCATCGATTCCCTCTACCCATAGAGAAATATCCATCCAGACATGGGGATCGATCTCCCCCCCCACTTTTAAAATTCGTTCAGGAACCCTTTTTTGAATTTCATCTCCCAGATAGACCACATGAGGATGCTGCTTAAGAAGCTTACGCAAACTCGCACCATGCTCGAGGTTTAGCCCATTGCCAATTACAATCTGCGCATACACGATTTTTTCATCGTCTCCTTTGACGATTTCATAGCTGTGTGGATCAATCTCTCCCACAATGAGAGAAAGAGAATCGACTCGATCTTGCCCAATTCTCTGTACTACATCATTGATCATCGCCGTTGTGGAGAGAACTTTGATCTTGCCGTTATCGGCAAACCAAGAAGATGTTTCCTGTTTTTGGCCACACCCAAATAGACAAAGAAAAAGAGAAAAGAAAACGACAAGAACTCTCATAATTACATTATTTTTTTGAGAAGGGCAAAAGGATAAATCCCCTTGTTGCACCCACTCGAAAACGTAATCTTAAGAGCATACCTGCCCACAGGGGAAAACTCAAGTAGAGAGACCTCTTTGTCACAATTTTTTTGATTTTCACAACCCGCGCACGGACACCTTTTTTGGATCTCATGCAAAGAGATAGACCGCCAATTGCCCTCTATCTCAATTTCAAGATGATGCACATCGCCGGACCGGACAGATATTTCCCCTTTTTCGACTTTTTTTTCCTCACTAAGAACTTTTTTTAATATAGCAAAAAATGCTTTTGCCCCAGGCGAGTCTGGAGCTTTTTCAAAGAGAGACTCTCCATGGTCCCCCATTTCGGAAATTTTAGGATCGATAGGAATTTGCCCCAAGATTGGAAAAGAAAATTCTTTGGCAAGTGCTTCCCCTCCACCAGAGCCAAAAGGAAAAATTTTTTCTTCCCCTAGCATAAGATAACTCATATTTTCAATGACACCGAGAACAGGGATCTCCATTTTTTGGAAGAGTTGGACTGCTTTGCTCACATCAAGAGTAGCCACTACCTGAGGCGTCGTCACAACCACAGCTGCTGAAATTTTTGCCTTTTGCATCAAAGTGAGCTGAATATCGCCCGTGCCAGGAGGAAAATCGATGAGCAAATAGTCGAGTTCTCCCCAATCGATAATTGTCAAAAACTGCTGGATGATTTGATTGGCAATGGGAGCCCGAACAATCGAAGCCTTCTTCTTGAAGTGGGCTATAGAGATAAAAGGGATCCCAAAAGCGAGTGCAGGGAGAAGTCTTTCAAGATCTTCAGGGTTTTCTGCTGGCGCTATCCCTTTTGGCAGCATTTGCTCCAAAGAGGGACCATAGATGTCCGCATCAAGAAGTCCGACCTTGAAACCTTGGCTTTTCAGAGCGAGTGCCAAATTGACCGCCACCGAAGATTTTCCAACGCCTCCCTTTCCGGCAGCAATTGCTAAAATCGATCGAATTTTCGATTGCTGGCTTTCTTTTTTAGAATCTTGAAGAACTTTTAATCCAGTCATATTACTAGTAAAATTACCGTATTTTCTCAAATAGTTGCAAGGTTTTTTAAAAATTGCTTGTGAAAAAAACTCGGTTTAGAATATCCTACAAATAATTGTATTCTCGATCAATTTAAAATTCTTTCAAAAGGAAGGTTCAGTTATGACAGTAGAACAGAAAGGAAAAAGCTTGAAAGAAGTTCAAGATATTATTTCTATAGCAATTAAAAAAGTAGAAGGCAACAAAGAAAACGATCTTTGTAAATATCTACCCATGGATTCGGGTGGTTATATGCATCACTTTACTTTACGCAAAATGAAACATAAAGATCCCGGACAACTTGGGACTCTTATTGAAAAATTTATTATTAGGTCAGATCATCCAGCCGTGGTTACTCCAAAACGTAGGGCACCTCGCGGTTCGCGCAAGCGTCGTGACAATATTGCATTTTCTCGCTCCCAACTTGAGCGAATGCTCCAAATTGCCCGCCTTGCTGGTGATAAAGAAATGATTTCCATCCTCAGTCCAAGAAAATCTTTACCGATTATCAAAAGAGAACTCATTTCTTCTATCCGCCACAATCGTATAGAACAAGAACTTTGGAACTGCTACCTCGATTGCATCAATGCAGACAATGTAGCTCTTAGCGAAAACTAAAGTTTTTTCTCATAACTTTCTAAAGCCCCCATTTTGGGGGCTTAGAGGGTGTCGTCAAATTCATTCTATCGACTATAGGAGCAATCTTTTTTCCTAGCAAAATATATAGGAAAACCCCTATAATTCTCTCTTTGAAGACTCAAAATTAAATAAGGAAACAGTATGTCGCAAACTACAGCAAAAGAATTTGGGAAGTGGCGCTCGATGCTATGGCCTGTCCATGCTTTCGAGTTAAAAAAATTCATTCCCATGCTCCTTTTGATGTTTTTCATCAACTTCAACTACACTATCTTGCGTGATACAAAAGATGCATTGATCATCACAGCTCCGGGATCTGGTGCCGAAGCCATCCCCTTCCTTAAGGTCTGGGGTGTCCTTCCGATTGCGATCCTCTTCATGGTCATCTACGCAAAACTCAGCAATATCCTGAGTAAAACAAAACTTTTTTACACCACGATCATATCTTTCTTAGTGTTTTTCGTCTTATTCAAGCTTGTCCTTTATCCCGCACGCGATTTTCTGCACCCGAATGAGCTCGCCGACAAGCTGCAAGCCGCCCTTCCTGGCGGTTTTAGTGGCATGATTGCCATTTTCCGCAATTGGACCTTTAGCTTGTTTTACATCATGTCAGAGCTATGGGGCAGCATGGCGCTGTCACTACTTTTTTGGGGATTTGCGAATGACACTACCCGTGTATCTGAATCAAAGCGTTTCTATGCCATGTTTGGAATTGGCGCCAATTTAGCGATGCTCCCTTCTGGAGAATTTATCAAATATTTTGCAAAGATTGGAAGTAATGTAGCTCCCGGTGTGGATGGTTTTGGGCTCACGCTCAACTACCTCACCCTTCTCGTCATTGGCGGAGGTCTAGCTACTATGGGAGTCTATTGGTGGATCAATAAAAATGTTCTCACTGATTCTCGCTTTTATGATGTTAACGATATTAAAAAGAAGAAAGAAAAGCCAAAAATGCCCCTTAAAGAGAGTTTTGCTTTTTTATTGAGATCGAAATACCTCATCTCTCTTGCCATTCTCGTAATCAGCTATGGAGTCTGCATCCAGCTCGTTGAAGTGACCTGGAAAAACCAAGTGAAGCTCCAATACCCCAATGGAACTGATTATGTGGGCTTTATGGGTATGTTCTCACAGATCACCGCCCTTCTTACCCTCTTCATGATGCTCTTTGTGGGTGGAAACGTGATCCGTCGTTTTGGCTGGAAAGCAGGGGCCCTTTTTACACCTGTCGTCCTTCTCCTAACTGGTATCGCATTCTTTGCTTTTGTGATCTTCAAAGACAGCCTAGGTGGCATAATTGCTACTCTTGGCACAACACCACTCATGCTTGCCGTTATTTTCGGTACCGCACAGAACATTGCGAGTAAATCAACAAAATACTCTCTCTTCGATCCAACCAAAGAGATGGCCTATATCCCACTTGACCAAGAATCCAAAGTCAAAGGGAAAGCCGCAATCGACGTTGTGGGTGCCCGTTTTGGAAAAGCGGGTGGAGCCTTCGTCAACCAAGGCCTTATTGTCGCTACAGGTGGAATTGCTTTCATTGCGCCATATGTTGCGGGGATCATGCTTCTCGTACTTGGAGGTTGGATTGTTGCAACGCGCTCGCTTGGCAAGCAGTTCGGTTCGCTCACAGCAAAGCGTGAGGCGGAAGCCAAGGCTGAAGCTGCTGCAGAGGCTGCTAAAGCCTCAGCTGAGGCAGAGAGTGCCAAATCTCCCCAACCTACTTCATAAGCATTCTCTATTTCTAGAATCAAAAATATAAATTCTTGTTGATGACTTCCTCAACAAGAATTTCACTTCTTATCAAGAGAGAACTACCTATTTAGGACTACCCAGTTGCGGGTATTCATTACAGTAAAAATCTTTAGTTGACACCATTGGTGATACACAATACACTACGCGACCATGGATAAGAAATGGGAACGGTGATTTAGGGATTTTCCTATAGGAATATTGATATAAAATCTGACAAATAATTCATCATTTGTCTGATTTTTTTAAAACACGAATGTTGAATATAGTTGCTCTTCAAAATCAGGAGAAAACTTGCCAAACATACTCGTAGTTGACGATACACCAGCCAACCTCCACTCCATGAAAGTATTGTTACAGTGCTTAGACGTGAATGTCATCACTGCTGATTCTGGTAATGAAGCTCTCTCTCTAATACTCAGACATGAATTCGCCCTCATCCTGCTCGATGTTAAGATGCCATTAATGGATGGCTATGAGACAGCAGAGCTTATTTTACAGGTTGAAGAGTCAAAACACATCCCCATCATCTTTGTCACAGGCAATGAAAAAAGTGAGCGGGCTTTTAAGGGATATGAAGCAGGTGCTGTGGATTATCTCATGAAGCCCATCGATTCCTATATTTTGATTAGCAAAGTAAAAGTATTTTTAAAACTCTATGAACAAAACAAAGAGATGGGAACTTTACTTGAAAACAAGAATACATTACTTACCGAAATCGAAGGGAAAAACACAAAACTTAAAAAATACTCCAAACTTTGGAAAGGTGTCTCCACGATAATCATTTTTATTTCTCTGACACTTATGTATACCCTTCATCTCGTTTCGAAAAAAAATATCCAGCTGGTCGCTTATGCTGATGAGCTAAACACAATCAATGCCTATACGATCACCCTTAACCAAGCCTATAAAAAATTCATTCCTTTCGAGTTCATTAAGCTATTGAACAAGGATAGCATTATCGATGTGCACTTAGGCGATCAAATTCTCAGGGAAATGACCGTGATGTTTGCAGATATCAGGGGATACACGTCCCTATCAGAGAATTTGACACCTGATGAAAATATTCAATTGCTTAACGACATTTTTGCAGTCATTCAGCCAACTATAAAAAAGTATCATGGCATCATCAACAAATACCTCGGAGATGGTGTAATGGTCCTTTTCACGAATGGGCCCGATGATGCTGTGCTGGCCGGAATTGAGATGCTCAAGAAGTTAGAAAAATTCAGCAACTTACAAGTGGAAAAAGGGAGGCCACCCATCCAAATGGGAATAGGAATAGATCAAGGTCTGCTCATGTTGGGAACAGTAGGGAAAGAGGAGCGAATGGAACAAACCGTTGTCGCTAATTCAGTTAATCTTGCTTCTAGAATCGAGGGAATATCAAAGATGTATGGCGCGAACTTCTTAATGAGCGAAAACATCTACTCTCACTTAGAAGACCCTTCAAATTATCAAGTACGCTTAATGGATTTAGTGAGAGCCAAAGGAAGAAAGAAGCCCATCGAGGTCTATCAGGTTATTGATGGAGAACGTGAGGAGGTTTGTGAACTCTACAAGCAAACAGCCGATTACTTTTCTAAAGGCGTTTCAGTGTTTCGTGATAAGAACTTCAAAGAAGCGATCATCTGTTTTGAACAGGTCTTACAAATTAATGAAAACGATGTAGCAGCACAAATATATATGAATCGATGCGAAGAACTCATTGCAAAAACATTGCCAGAAGATTGGTCTCCAGTGAGAGAACTAACCTATAAGTAGAAACAAAAATTATTGAAGAAATCAAATTAGCAGGAGCAATACCATGAATGCTAAACAAAGCAAAAAACAAACAAAGAAAGAAAGTGATGACGCAGTAATAAATCTCGATGAAGATCAAGGCATCATCAAAAGTAAAATTGAAGCCATTTACCGAGTTCAAGCAACCATAGAGTTAAATCTTGATGGTACAATTATTGTTGCGAATCAGTATTTCTTAGATATTTTTGGCTACACCTTAAAGGATATTAAGGGCAGGCATCACAGCTTGTTTGTGGAAGAATCTTATAAAAATAGCTCGGATTACAAGAGATTCTGGGAAAAACTTAATCGCGGCGAACACCAAGTTGGTGAGTTTAAAATGATTGGGAAGAATGGGAACGAAATTTGGATCATGGGATCCTATAACCCTCTCTATAACAAAAAAGGAGAGGTCATTAGGATCTTCAATATTGCAACTGATATCACCGACACCAAAATGAACAACGTAAACTATGAAGGGCAAATTGCTGCTATTAACAAATCGCAGGCAGTCATCGAGTTCAATATGGATGGAACGATTATTACTGCCAATGACATCTTTCTCGAGATGGTCGGCTATACTCTAGAGGAGATCCAGGGCAAGCATCACAGCATGTTTGTGGATAAGGGGGTTAAAAATAGCGTAGAATACAAATCTTTTTGGGAGAAACTAAATCGGGGAGAGTTTGAGGCAGCGGAATATAAACGGATAGGCAAGAACGGCAAAGAGGTTTGGCTCCAAGCCACCTATAATCCCATTATAGATCTAGACGGTAAGCCTCTCAAGGTGGTGAAATATGCGACAGATCTGACCGCGCAGAAACTTCTCAACTCCGATTACTCTGGACAACTCGCTGCTATCAGCAAATCGCAGGCAGTTATCGAGTTCAATATGGATGGAACGATTATTTCTGCCAATGACATCTTTCTTGAGGCGATTGGCTATACCCTGGAGGAGATTCAGGGCAAGCACCACAGTATGTTTGTGGGTGAGGGGGTTAAAAATAGCGTAGAATACAAATCTTTTTGGGAGAAACTAAATCGGGGAGAGTTTGAGGCAGGGGAATATAAACGGATAGGCAAGAATGGCAGAGAGCTTTGGCTCCAAGCTGCCTATAATCCCATTTTCGACCTTAACGGCAAACCCTTTAAGGTG
>JAAKFC010000040.1 GCA_011065225.1 Chlamydiota bacterium | reverse complement strand
CTTTTTATTTTTATTATAACAAAATTTTAATAAATAGTAAACAAAAATTTAACAATTCTAAGTGTCTGAAAATAAGCAGATTCCGATGGGATGTAATTTATTTAGTTTTTTTGCTAAACTGCTTAGAATGATTGTTTTAGAAAAGCTATCTGCAACCTACTCACCTGCAAGACCTTGTGGATTTGCGATTGGCAGCTTTGATGGAGTCCACATTGGCCATCAAAAGATTTTGCAGAAACTGCGAGAAAAGGTGGGGCCTAAGGGATGTGTTTGTGTCCTCACCTTCTCCAACCATCCCTCTCATGTGCTACCAGGAAAAGAGCCTGTCCCCCTCATCCTTTCAAAAGGCCTCAAACTTGAAGCATTGGAAAAATGCGGTGTGGATCTCACCTATTGCATTCCTTTTACGCTCGATCTTGCAGCTAAATCCTATGCTGAATTTTTGCAAGAATTGATGCAGAGTTGCCCTTTTGATTTTCTTGTTTTAGGAGAAGGTGCATGTCTTGGGAAAAAAAGAGAAGGAACGCCTGAGAAAGTTTCACAACTTGGAAAACAAATGGGATTTGCAGTCGAATACATTCCAAAAATATTACAAAATGCATCTATGATTTCTTCAGGAAAGATTCGAGAACATATTCTCAGCGGGAATCTCTCAAAAGCTGCTGAGCTTTTGGGAAGACCATTTGCAGTCGAAGGTGAAGTCAAAAAAGAGCAAGTTTTCATTCCTCCAAATTTTTGTCTTCCACCAGATGGAAAATATTCAGTCTATGTAAACAATACGAAAAGAGAGACGATTCTCATCCGAAAGCGCACCATTCTATTACAATCTGCTGCTTCGGACAGAAAAATCTGTCTCATATTTTGTTAAAAGCTTTACATTTTCATTCACCCTTGCTTACAATACCTTCACTTTTGCTATTGGAGGGTGTTGTTGATCCAAAGATTCCCAGGAATTTCATTCAATAACACTCTCTATACTATAAGCATGCACGGAAAATAAATTCTTTACGGAGGTAATATATGTCAGAGAACACGGGAATCGTATCCTTGAAAGCAAACTATACAAATATGTCAGTTCATAAACACTTACCGCTTACGACATCACAATTTTATATAAAGCATCTCACAACCGGACTTATTGGAGAAGTAATCTTCCGTACATTCAGATGGGATGAAAATGTTAGCCTTAGTTTAGCAACAAAAAAACTCGATGATTTAACAGGCTTTGGTGGTTGGATCAGATCTTGGGGTGCTAATGCAGAAAAAGTAGATGTTGAGCCAACCGTTGTTGAGCCAACCATTGTTAAAGAAGTTGTTAAGCAAACCGTTGTTGAGCCAAACACTGTTAAAGAAGCTGTTAACCAAACCGCTGGAACGGCTGCAAATGTATCTTCGACATGGAATGAATATGTACCAGGACCTATCAAGGCAGCTTATAATGGAACTTGTGATCTAACATCACGCACTTTGAGTGGTTGCTCTGATTATGCCACAAGAAATTCTGATTGGTTACTTTTGACTGGAGGAATTGCAGTCTCAGCAGCGGCAATCAACCATTTTTTAACAAAAAAGGGAAAAATTGAAAATGAAAGTCTCCGCAATATTGTTTCTGTTGTAGGAGGTTCTGCAGTTGTTTTAGGAGCGCATTTAGCTCTCTCTTATACTGAATATTCTAATCCAGCGGAATTTTCTAAAACAGTGGATATCGGAGCGCGTCTTCTCTTAACCCATTGGGTTTTTAAACAGGCAACACCATTTGCACAATGGAGTATGGATCGCATAGTTAGAGTGATTGAACCTTTGAATGCAAAATTCGCTTATCCCTTAGTAAAACAAAAATCACAATAACTACATATGTATGAATATTGGGGCTTATGACGTTTTATAGGCCCTAATTTTTTTAAAATAAAACTTAATGGGAAAATATCATGAGCGATTCATTTTTAGTTCGTGGCATGCGAGGTTTTGCATCTGGAATAAATACTTTGGCGGCAGGGGCCATACACCCAGCTGCTTATGTGTTATTTGGCTATTCTTCAAATATCGAAAGCAAAATCCCTAATGTCAACTACAGCAAGATTAGCAGTATTTTTACAAATTTAAAAATAGGAGAGATTGGCAACGAATTTTCTGCCTTTTGCCAAAATTCTACAACTCATGCACAAGAAGCATTTTATAGTGCGGGAAAATCCATTCAAGAATTGGATCTATCTGCAACATATGGAAGTGTTGTAAATTTGTTTCATGGCTATTCTTCTGAAATAGGAACTGCAGCCGTATGGGTGGGAGGAACTATTCTCGCCAATGCAATTCTTAAAAGAGTACCTGTTATCCGCAACCTTTCGAACATACGATTCATAACTGCTGGCTTATTTGTTGCAAGTATGACTTGGTTGAATCCATCAGAAGCATATGCAAGTATTCTAGATTCCTTTCAAAAGCATTCTTTTGAAATAGGAGTTGCAGCTACTTGGGGCTGTGCAGCAACTTTTGCAAACATGATTCTAAAGAAAATGCCCGGCATTAATCACCCTCCCAGAATGCGGTGGGTCATTGCCCCAGTAATTGGTTTTGGAATCATTCAGTTCGGTCTTAATATGAAAGAAATTCCTTTTCTTCCTCCGAAACCAGAAGTTTTTGTCAATATCGCCAGGCAAGTCGTAGTGATTGGTGGATCTTGGAAAGTGGCTAATGTAGTTTCTCAATATTTCCTCGGTGTAATTGGCCATTCTTCTCAAGCCATTGCTGGTTTCATATCTGCTTCTTCTGAAACCATTGCTGGTTTCATATCAGACCAATGTAAACAAGGCCAAAAGGTTTTGCAGTTTCTCGATTGGAAAGGTGACATGCCAAAAGCCACCCCAAGTAAACCTTCTGGTGAGCCCACTCCTGAACAAAAAGAAACAGAAAAGTTCCAGCAAAAAAAAGAACCAGTTGTTAAAAAGAAGCAAACAACTGCTGTTTCCGCAGAAAAGACTCCTTCAGGAGTAGAGGTTGAAGATGATGCAGTTCTTGAATCTGATGATACCAATAAAGAGAAAACAGAATAAAAATAGATGCCTAATTTGTCCTGTGGAATTGTAGGCCTTCCCAATGTGGGGAAGTCCACTCTTTTTAACGCTCTTACGAAAAAAGCCGCGGCTGCTGCTGCGAATTATCCTTTTTGCACGATTGATCCCAATGTGGGGATCGTCGATCTGGAGGATGAGAGGCTTCTTTCTCTTGCTGAGCTGTCCAACAGTAAAAAAACGATCCCCGCATCCGTCACATTTGTAGATATTGCGGGATTGGTTGCTGGAGCATCCAAGGGAGAAGGGCTCGGGAATCAATTTTTAGCTAATATCCGTGAGACTGATGCGATTATCCATGTGGTCCGTTGTTTTGAAAATGATGATGTAATCCATGTTGCAGGCAAAGTAGATCCAATTAGTGATATTGAGGTGATCAATCTCGAACTGATTTTGGCTGATTTACAAATGGCTGAAAATACACTCTCAAAACTCGAAAAGCAGATGAAGGGAAAAAAAGAACTCGGAACTCATGTTGCAGCACTAAAAAAGGCAATCGCCCACCTCAATGAAAATCATCCTCTCAGAATGCTAGAGGTCTCTGATGAAGAGCGAGAAATTCTCTTTGGCTATCCCTTTTTGACGCTCAAAAAGGTGATTTATCTTGCTAATATAAAGGAAGACGATCTGCCTGAAATGGACAATCTCCATGTGCAAGCAGTGCAAAAATTTGCAGAAAAAGAGGGAAGCCCCGTGATTCCATTTTGTGCTAAGCTGGAAGAAGAGCTTATGCAGCTTTCGCCTGAAGAAGCAAAAGAATATCTTAACACGCTTGGCCTGACTGAGCCGGGTCTCAATCGTCTGATCAAAGCGGCATTCAGTATGCTGGGACTGATTAACTATTTGACGACGGGAGAGCAAGAAACACGGGCTTGGACAATTCGAGTGGGAACCAGCGCACAAGAAGCCGCTGGAGAAATCCATACCGATATCAAAAAGGGATTTATTCGCGCTGAAGTGGTCTCTTTCGAAGATCTAATCAATTACAAAGGGCGCGTTGGTGCACGAGAAGCGGGAAAGGCTCGCTCTGAAGGCAAGGAATACGTCGTCAAAGATGGTGACGTGATTCTCTTTTTCCACAACTAAAGAGTTTTTTGCAAAAAATATTAGGCCCTGTAAGAGGACATGGAAGCGAGTGGAATCTCGCTGGAATGCTCTTCCAGCCGATGGCTGCTAGCGCACAGCAAAATCGGTCCGTGTGAAAAGGGATCAGTGCTCTGAGGCTGTGAAAAAATAGAGGATCAAATCGATTTTGAGGTGATTTTGGTGTCGAAACTCATCGTTTCCAAGTTGGCATACTCAATAGAGTAGACGACTTGGAAACGATGGGTTTCGGCGACGAAAGCGCCCAAAAGCGATCATCCGATATTTTTTCACAGCCTCTCTGCACGGACCTTTTCGCGTAGGATCCGATTTGGCAAAGCGATAGTCAGCTCAAGATGCGATAGCGCCGGACGCAGCATCCAAAGGAAATGCTGCGCAAAATGGTATGGCGGCTCTAATCTAGACTGTATTTATATATACACATTCCACTTAATAATACTTTTTCTTTTCACTTGATTGGGTTTTCTTAGGTTGCTAAGGTTGGTGTGTGGCTGAGAAAACCGAAAAGGCAACACCAAAGAAGCTGCGCGATGCTCGCAAAAAAGGGCAAGTGGCCAAGTCGCAAGACTTCCCCTCTGCCCTAACGTTTATTGTTTCCATTTCTTCTGTTCTGATTTTATCTGGGTATATCTTTGAGCAATTAGGTAGTTTCATCATTAATATGTTTCGTAGAGTCCAGATGGGACACATCGATATGCAGATAATGGCCCCTGGGCTTATGACCGAGACAATTCAGACGATCTTTAGATGCAGTCTTCCCATTTTGATCGTGACGGTTTCTGTGGGGATTTTGACGAGTTTTTTGGTCGTAGGGCCTCTCTTTTCACCCGAAGCAATGAAGCCAGATATTAAAAAGCTCAATCCTGTTACGAATATTAAAAACATGTTCAAATTTAAAACGATTTTTGAACTACTTAAATCTGTTTTTAAAATCTCAGGTGCTTTCATCTTAATCTGGACAGCAGTCTATAACAGTATTCCAGAAATTATCGCTTGTGCAGCTCTGCCAGTCGTGGGCAGTGCCCAGGTACTTGCTGCTTTTTTGGTCAAGGTGATCATTCGCGTGGGAATTTTCTTTTTGGCCGTTGCAATTGCCGATTTGATTTTTCAAAAGCGTAATTTTGCAAAAGAAATGCGGATGGAAAAATTTGAAATAAAGCAAGAATTTAAGGATACAGAAGGAAATCCTGAAATCAAAGGCCAACGCCGCCGTATAGCACAGGAGATTGCCTATCAGGAAGGGCCTGTTGGAGTGAAGAGGGCCCGCGCAGTCATCACGAATCCGATCCACATCGCTGTGGCTATTGAGTATGACGAAGAAGTAGAACCTGCACCACGAATCATCACCATGGGGAAGGGAATACTCGCCGATCGGATCGTAAAATTGGCAGCAGATTACGATGTTCCAGTCATGAGAAACGTTGATTTAGCACAAACACTGTTCGAAAAAGGCGAAATCGGCGATTATATACCAGAGGAGGCATACGAAGCCATCTCTGAGATCTTGCGCTGGCTGGAACAGCTTGAAGCAGAAGAAACTGCGCATTTGGAATTATTTAAATAAAATGAGTTCATGAAAGAGTTTTTACAAAATGTTGGTCGTTTTTTAAGTGGGGAACGAATGCTCCGATTCGTCAGTCGCTCGACGGATCTGTTCCTCGCTATTTTTATTATCATGCTCATCACGATCATCATTGTCCCAGTCTCTCCCGGGGTCTTGGACAATTTCATTGCGATCAACTTGACGATCTCCATTACGCTTCTGATGGTAGCGCTCTATATTCCCAAAGCGGTCAATCTCTCGATCTTCCCCTCTCTGCTTTTGATTACAACGCTTTTTCGCCTTGGAATTGAGATTTCAGCTACGAAGCGGATCCTGCTCTATGCTGATGCGGGAGAAATCATCTACGCCTTCGGGGAGTTTGTCGTCGGGGGAAACTTTGTCGTTGGTGGAATCGTATTTTTGATCATCACGATCGTTCAGTTCATCGTAGTCACCAAAGGTGCCGAACGGGTCGCTGAGGTAGCAGCCCGCTTTACCTTGGACGCGATGCCCGGCAAGCAAATGAGTATCGATGCTGACATGCGAAGCGGTGTGATTAATTCCACCGAGGCTAGACAGCTGCGTCTTGCTTTGCAAAAAGAGAGCCAGATGTACGGGGCGATGGACGGGGCGATGAAGTTCGTAAAAGGAGACGTCATCGCTGGGATTGTGATTGCAGTGATCAACATTGTTGGGGGTCTCATTATTGGGATGGCAATGCATGGGATGACGGCACTGCAGGCAGCCCGCACCTATACGCTCCTCTCGATTGGAAGTGGTCTCGTTGCACAGATTCCTTCGCTTTTGATCGCCCTTACAGCCGGTATTATCACTACACGTGTTTCGAGTGAGAAAAAGGATGAGCACCTCGGTGGTGAAATTTCCTCTCAACTCCTCAGCCAGCCCAAAGCGCTCATTATTTCAGGTATCGTCGCCACGATGATGGCCTTTGTTAAAGGTTTTCCATCGCTCATATTTATCACTCTGGGTTTGCTCATTATAGGGGCCGGAACCTTTACCTTATTGACTAAAAAGAGAGAAGCCGCAAGAGAAGCTCGAGTAACAACCGGTGGGATGGTCGAAACGGATGTTACGGGTCACAAGGTGATACGGGGAGGAGTCGATGAATATGCCCTGACGCTTCCGATTATTTTGGAGGTAGGTGCCTTCCTCTCCAAAGAAATCCGAAGGGAACGGGGAGGGGTGACGTTTGTCGAACAGATGATTCCGAAGATGCGGCATGCCCTCTACCAAGATCTAGGAGTCCGTTTCCCCGGCGTACATGTGCGAACTGAATCGCCAACGCTTGGAGATGATGAGTATATGATCCATCTCAATGAAGTGCCCATCATCCGTGGGAAAATCGAAGAAGGGGCTCTTCTCACCAATGAGGATCCCGAAACTTTAAAACGCTACAATATTCCATACACGACATCGAAAAATTCAATCGGACAGCCCTCTTACTGGGTGGAAACAAAATATGAAGATGTGATGAAAAAGGCAGGGATTAAATTCTGGAAACCGCTCGATGTGATGATCCTCCATCTTTCCTATTTCTATCGTCAACATGCAGCCGATTTCATTGGAATCCAAGAGGCGCGTGGTATTTTGGAATTCATTGAAAAGTCGTTTCCCGATCTCGTGAAAGAAGTCACCCGTCTTGTTCCCTTGCAAAAGTTGACGGAAATTCTCCGCCGCCTTGTGCAAGAGCAGATTTCAATCAAGGATCTGCGCACGATTTTGGAATCCTTGAGCGAATGGGCCCAAACGGAAAAAGACACGGTCCTTTTAACCGAATATGTCCGCTCTTCTTTGAAACGCTATATCAGCTATAAATATTCACAAGGGCAATCGATCCTCTCGGTCTACATACTCGACCCTGAAATCGAAGATATGGTCCGAGGTGCAATCAAACAAACTTCTGCTGGATCTTATTTAGCACTCGATCCCGATACTACGCAGATGATTCTGGGTGCCATGCGCGCAGTCATCACCCCCATTCCTGCTGGTGGACAACCCCCTGTCATGCTGACAGCCATCGATGTCCGCCGCTTTGTTCGCAAATTAATCGAAGGAGAATTCCCCGATCTGGCGGTAGTTTCCTACCAGGAAATCGTTCCTGAGATCAAAATTCAGCCTCTCGGACGCATCCAATTGACCTAATCTTTAAAGTCGATTAAAACAAAAATATGCAGGACGATTTTAGTACTTCACCAATTGAACCAACTGAAAGTGCCCGCATCCGAAAGCAAGAGCAGATGGAGGCGCGCAAAATCGCCATTGCACAAGAGGCGAGCCAAATCTCGATGACAGAATTTGCTGAAGAGGCAGCCTTCAATCCGGTCATGATGGCTAAAAGATTCCAAACACTCGAAGAAAAACTACGCAAAAAAGGAATTGAAAAAGAAGAAGCTAAGAAAGCCGATGAGAAAACTCTTGTTATCGAACAAATTGAAGAGGTTTCTGAGCAATTTGAGAAGAACAATCCCGAGCTAACGGCCCGCTCACTTCAGCTTCTGCATTCGCAGATCAAAGACGGCGATTCTTCAGAAGAGATCTTGCGCAAAGCAATGAAGAATTTTCCTGATCACTCGCTGGCCGATGAATCTCTTGAATTTTTGGAAAAATCGACCACGGGAGATGTACTTGCAAAGGTGCGCCAGGCAAAAGAAAATCTCAATGAGACCTATGGCAGAGAAGTGCTAGCGGGACGCAATATGGGAGCAGAGGCGAGAGAATTTTCTAAGGCAGGATTGGGCACTCCTACAGGACTTCGTGATCTCTATCGAGATATCACAGGCAATCCTCGCGAGGCTACGAAACTCTTTGGCGAGCTCAATGAAAAATTCACTTACCAAAAGATGCAAACAGCAATCGATTTCATTCTTCACGCCATGGGCGCCGATCTAAAATCCAAGGGACCCTCCATTGCGCCAGGAGAGCTTCACACTCTCATGACCGAGGCGCGCAATCTCCTTGCTATCTTGTGGATCTATCGCTTCTTTAAAGGGCGCATGGATTTGATTAATGCCTCCTTTGAGCGGGCGGGAATGCTTCTCCCTTCCCGGATTACTTTTGAAATGCTAGCAAAAATGTTTGTCCAATTCTTGACAGAACGGTATCCTTCTATGGATAAAGTATTCCAGCTTGCGCTAAAAATGGGAATTTCTGCCGATTTGCTTGCACAAATTATTCTTTTTACCCAGATGCGCGATGGCGTGCGCGGTGTAGCCCCCAAGCTCTTTCGCACAGATCAGCACCGCCATGATGTACTGATGTCTTTCATCGAAGCTCTTGAAGAGTTGGAAGAAGAAGAAGAAGAAGAAGAAGAGGAGGAGGAAAAAGAAGAAGAGGAGGACGAAGAATAATGGACAGATTTGCTCAAATCCTCTTTGACCTCAGCAAGGAACTTGATGTCGATCTCTATCCCGATCAGAATCGAATTTGTCAACTCAATTACCACGATGAGCTCCATATTCAAATCCAATATGACGAGCCAAAAGAGCAGGTTTTGCTTGCCACTTTTGTATGTGAAGTCCCTCCCGGGAAATATAGAGAAAAACTCTTGAGAGCAGGTCTTATAAACAATAGAGAATATCCCCGCCCTGGAACGCTGTCTTACAGCGAAAAAAATAACAAGTTGACCCTTTTCGAATACGTTTTTGCTCCCAATTTGACAGGAGAAAAACTTTTAAAAGTCCTTCAAGCCTTTATTGAAAAAGCAAAATTGTGGAAAGATGCAGTTGAAAATGGACGTCCCCTTCCCATTAAGCCACCTAAAAGGGGCGGCAAATCAATATTTGGAATGAAACCATGACCCTTGAAGAAAAACTTTTGCAGACAAATGTGGGTCCACAATGGGCTCATGTTGGAATCAGACATCATCATGGGATCGATCTTCCTCTCTCTGCTCTACATAGCAAAAAAAGCTGTGGCATCGGGGAATTTTACGACCTCTTTCCACTCATTGACTGGTGCAAAAAAGTAGGGCTAGACGTAATCCAGCTTCTTCCCCTCAATGATACAGGTGATGACACGAGTCCTTTCTTTGCCCTCTCCTCTATGGCGCTCAATTCCCTCTATCTCTCTTTGCACAAGCTACCAGGAGCAAAAGAAAAACAACTCGAAGAGCTGCGCCATTTCAATCAATTCCCTCGGGTCCATTACCACGACGTACAAAGTCATAAATTCCTTTTCCTACGCCAGTATTTTGAAGAAATGGGATCTACGATTGTCAAAGAGAAAACTTTTGAAAAGTTTGTAGAAGATAACGATTGGGTCGAAACCTATGCTCTCTTCAAAGTTCTCAAAGATCTAATGGCAAAAAACCACTGGCAAACATGGCCAAGCAAACTGCAATATCTGGATAAAAAAGAGTGCGATGCCCTCATAGAAAAACACTGGGTCGAGGTTTGTTTCTATGTTTTTCTCCAATATCTCTGCTATATGCAGCTCACTGATGTCAAAGCGTATGCCAATTCAAAAGGGGTCTTTTTGAAAGGCGATATTCCCATCCTTATCAGTCCTGACAGTGCGGATGTTTGGGAATATACGGATGAATTTGATTTGACTCTTTCTGCTGGTGC
>JAAKFC010000004.1 GCA_011065225.1 Chlamydiota bacterium | reverse complement strand
CTTCACCAAATCCCACTTATTGAAAAGCAAGATACACCCCTTGCCAAGGGATTCAATTTCTTTTGCAATCCGCTTTTCTTGCGTTGTGATTCCTTCCTCTGCATCAAGGAGCAAAAGACAGAGATTTGCTCTTTCAATCGCCCGCTGTGTCCGAATCGCAGCAAACTTGTCGACCACTTCGTGTTCTGCTTTTTTGCGGCGAATGCCAGCCGTGTCAATCAAACGATACTTTTTGCCTTCTATCTCGATATCGATGTCGATACTGTCGCGTGTGGTTCCAGCAATCGGACTGACTAGGCACCTCTCCTCATCGAGAAGATGATTCACAAGTGTTGATTTGCCTACATTGGGCCGTCCGACAATCGCTACCTTCAGCGCACCATCGTCGATCTCAACCTCTTCTTCCCACTTAGTATCGCGAAAAGCCGTTTCCAAAAGTTCGGCTACTCGAAGACCATGCACAGCAGAAACCCCTTCCATCTCGGGAATCCCCAAAGAGTGAAACTCATGAATGCGATCCATCTGTTCTAGGTTGTCAATTTTATTGATTGCCAATGTCACTGGTTTATTTTTGCGCTGCAAGATGCGAGCGACCAGCCCATCGAGCTCAGTGAGCCCGACCTTCCCATCAACTACTAGGACAAGCGCATCCGCCTCTTCGATGGCAATTTCAGCTTGCCGAAGAATCGCTTCATTAAAAGGAATATTTGACTTGGGATCGATCCCACCCGTGTCGATCACCTCATAGGGGTGTCCAAAAAAGTCGGCTTTTGCATACAAACGATCACGTGTGATCCCTTCTGCCTCATCGACAATTGAGATCCGCTGCTTGCACAAGCGATTGAATAGAGCAGACTTGCCTACATTGGGCCGTCCGACAATGGCTAGTTTTGGAAGATTTTTTGCCATAACAGGAAAATCATAGCACTTTTTTATGAAAAAACCAAGTTTTCAAAAAAAAATTCCTATTGCAAAAACTAGAAATTTGTCCTTTTCTTTTTTTGGATTTTTAGGTGAATATATACATCAGAATTGAAGAATTGGAATTTTGCCAATATGAGCTGAAGAGCTTGTCGAGATTTTTTTCCCGATAGATAAGAGATTGTAATTATACCATTCGCGAAAAATAAAGACATTAATAGGACAATAGATTTTGTCGAAATTCAAGATTGGAGATCGAAGGCAACTTGAAAAGGTTGCTGAGAGCGAAAGCGAAGAATTGCAGGCAAAAGATATCTGCTATTTGTGAATTTATTTTTCGCGAATTAGGTCATCCATATTGCAATATATCCCCTAATCGGGGATATATTGCAGCATTTTTGTCCTAGGAGTAGGCAATTTAAAAAGCTGGACAACAGGCAGTTATGGGTACACTTGCAATGCTAATGAATGGCACTTTTACTCCAATATTTGAAGCAATTCAACAAGTTCTTGCCGTTCAAGGCCTTTGATTTGATCTTGCTCATCGAAGCCAATAACCCCTTTGGCTAAGGAGATTTTTTTCTCGATGAGGCGGTCGATATGCTCTTCGATCGTATTTTTGGTGATGAGTTTGAAGACTTGAACCCCTCGTTTTTGTCCCATTCGATGAACCCGATCGGTGGCTTGATTTTCTTTGGCAGGATTCCACCAGCGGTCATAGTGGATCACGACTGAAGCGGCAATCAGGTCGATCCCAACGCCGGCCGCTTGCAGGGAACCGAGAAAAACTTCACAATTGGGATCTTCTGAAAAACGCTCTACTTCTTCTTTTCGGTTGCGAGTAGAACCGCGAATTTCTGCAAAGGCAATGTTATGCTCTTTGAGATGCATTCCCATGATGTCAAGCATGCCAAGGTATTGGGTGAAGACGACGAGCTTTTGCCCACTGTCACGCGTCTCATTCAGAAGCTCAACAAAGAGTTCCCATTTGCCGGAGTGGTGTTTTTTGTAATCTTGAATATTTTTGGTAATCAGGCAAGGATGATTACAAACTTGCTTGAGCTTTGAGAGCAATGAAAAGATATGGGCCATAGGTGGGGGCATTGTATTATCTTTCAACTTTTTAAGAAGTGCATTTCGACTGGCAGCCACAATTTCGTGATAGAGTTTATGCTGCTCCTCTGAAAGATCGCAAAGGGCTGCCTCCTCAATTTTTTCAGGAAGTTCGGTGAGAACTTCACTTTTCTTGCGACGCAAAAGAAAGGGTCGAATCAAGCGGCTTAAGAGTCCTCGCTTCTCTTTATCTTGGTATTTTTCAATTGGATTGGTGAAGAATTCACGAAAAACGCCCACTGAGGGCAAATAGCCTGGAATCACAAGATCAAAGAGAGTTTTGAGTTCTAAAAGACGGTTTTCAATCGGAGTACCCGTAAGGCCAATCCTCATCGTTGCTGAAATATTGCGAAGTGCTTTATTCGTGAGCGATTTTTCGTTTTTGGCAACTTGCAATTCGTCAAAGATAGCCAAGTCAAAATCATAGCCCGAAAGAGCTTCATTTTCAGTTCGGACAATGCCATAAGAGGTGAGTAAGAGATCAAATGTATCGTGACTAAAGGCCTCAAACTTTCTGCCAATTCCATGAAAAATATAGGGCTTCACGCTCGGCAAAAAGGTGTTGATGAGCTTTTCCCAGTGATAAATGACAGAGGTGGGGCAAACGACGAGAAATCTGGCTTTGCGATGATTTTGTTTGTTTTTGATACCCGCCATAAGTGCCATAGCTTGGTGTGTTTTTCCAAGGCCCATCTCATCACAAAGCAGACCCGAAAGTCCATACGAGTGCAGAAACCAGAGCCAATCTACGCCCATTTTTTGATAGGCACGCAAATCACTTATGAGCCCTGTCAGATCTATCTCGGTGGGGGCTTTAAAAGAAAGAAAACCTTGGAGCAGTTTGCGCGCATCTCTTGTTTTTTTAGAATCTCCTTCTGGCTCATAGAGCTCTTCCATGCCGCAAAGGCGCAAAAACTCAAGCGTTGTCAATCGCACAGAATCGCCTTTTTCAAGCCACCGTTTTTTGCTTTTGTCCTTAATCCAGTCGAATTGTTTTTTGCGCAAGAAAAGAAGCCCTGCATCAGAAAAGAGATACTGCCTTCCTTGCCCAAATGCTTCCCAGATTTGATAGGGACGAACCTGACCTAAATCAGTCTCATATGCAAATTCCAACACCCATTGTCCTGTTTTAGCTGCCTCCTGACGCTTAATATGGAGAATATGTAAATCCATTTTTTTTGGGCGTTTCAGCTTAGGATCAATGGTGAGAACATGAGGATAGAGGAGGTCAAGCTCATACCCAACAAAATAGGGTTCCGCCATCCGGTCAATGACCTTTTCGACCTTATAACTTTCAGGGAGGCGCGCACTATGGGGAATAAGAGAAAATCCCTCTCCCTCGACATAGGTATAATCGCCGTAGATAGTCACCTTTTCTGGCACATAGCTTTCAAGAAAGAAAAATTCAGGGTAAATATGAATTCTTCTCTCTTCATTGAAACCAATATTGAGCCCCGATTTTTCCAGAGGACATTCTTTTGCAAAAAATCCAGGTATCGGCTCCAGCTCTTCGCGATGCTGATGGATAAAGGAAGAGATTTCAAATGGTTCAACCTCCATTCCTGTTTTGACAAAAGCTCCGGGGCGCGAGGTCATTTTTGCATAAAATCCCTTACCTTCAACATAGATCCAGTCCCCAAGATCGACAATGTGTTCGGCCTCTTCAGTGAATTCAAGGCGAGTAAAAAAAGTGAGTTTTCTCATTTCATTGAACTTGAAACCCAAATGCGATTCCATTCCACTCACATGAGTCTGAAAACCCTCCACCCCATTGAGCCAAACCCGATGTCGATCAATGAAGTCTGAAATTTTTTCCTTGGGAATTTCGATCTTGATCCCATCAAAGAGCTGCTGCTGAATCTGAAAAAATCCTTTTTCGGGCAGATAGACCCACTCTCCAAAATAGTGCACACCTATTTCGGCTAAATCTCCTTTTTCAAAAAGATAAGCTTCGATATGCAAACATGCTTTGGCATCAAGTTGCAATGCATAGCGCATCGGAAAAGTTTGTGTGTGGATCTTTTCATTTATGAGTTTTTTTTGTATGAGCTTGATATGACGCTCTAAAAAGCCCTCTACCTGATCTTTTTCTACTTTCTTTTGCTGAAGCAAGGGATCGGTCTTATCAGGAAAAAAACCAAAACGGGGGAAAAAGCGCCATTCTCCTATTTTTATTCCTTCGCCGGGCCCCGTGGGCTCTGGGACTTTTGCTTCTCTTTCTTCATGTTCCAAAGAAAAAACCCCTTGATCAGGTAGGAAAACAATCTTTTCCAGTTTGCCAAACACATAAGGATAAACTTTCAAAGGAGAAGAAACATATTGCAATGAGGGAATAATTCGCGGCCAACTAGCAAGATCAATGAAAAATTCCACTTCCATTTCAGGGAAATGAAAAGTGAGAAACTGAGGAGGATCTTCATCAGAAAAATGGATCTTGTATTTTGCTCCATCCTCATAGAGCAGCATCCACCACTTCGCAAGATCCGACCAAAAAGAGAGTTCATAGCTCAACTCTTTAGAAGGACGTCCTTCTCGCCACAACATCAATTCATCTTGCGAGAGGTTCGAAAATTTGAGTGATGTCTCTTCTGTTTCAACAGGGCGCTTATAGAGAATTTCTTCGAGTTTTTGTTTTGCCTTGCCCTTTACCTTAATGAAAATATTCCGCTTCCCAGACTTTGAAAATCCCTCAAAACCTTCTCTCACTTTTTTGAGACTACTAGATTCATAACTATGCCGCTCTGCCGAGATGACTCCAATCTGATTCCACAAACTTTCACGAAAGCGAACATGCAAAGGCTCGTCATTCATGATTCTCAAATAAGCAGCTGCGAGATGAGGACAAGAACCTTTTTTCTCGGCAGCGGCACAGGTGCAAAAAGCATCCATTACCTCTCCTGCATCGCTGATTTGGATAAAGGGCCAAACCATCTTCTTTGGTTTTTTCGAGGCAATCACCTCCATTTGATAGGTCCCCTCCGAAAAAAGAACACCAAGAATGCGCTTCTCAGCAAGAAGCTTTTTGCCCTCTGCAAGGTCCTTTTTAGAAAAAATGTGCATCAAATACCTTCACCGATGGCCCTGTAATTGCAATTTCTTTTCCAATACAAACTTCCAATATTTCGCCTGAGCGAGTCACTACCTCCATTTCATTTTTGCACTCTCCTAAACGATGTGCTACAAAAGCCACTGCAGCGGCCCCTGTCCCGCAAGCCAAAGTCTCGTTTTCCACACCCCGCTCATAAGTGCGGATGCGAATACAGCCTTTGTGCACTTTCCACACAAAATTCACGTTTGCTCCTTCTGGCTGCAGCTTCTCATGATGGCGCATCTCCCCGCCTTCTTGTAACACATTCACCCTCCCATTTGCAAAAACCACCACATGGGGCACACCAACATCTACCACATAAACTGTGCGCGATAAGAGTTCGACTCCCCACTCTAAGACCTTTGGTAGTGGTAGAAGGGTAAGAATTTTCGATCCCTGACATTTAACAGTCAAGACTTTCCCGGCCACTTCAATTTTGTAAAGCGGCTTTACATACCCCTGATCCTGAAGAAAATGGACAAAACAGCGCAGGCCATTTCCACACATACCAGCGCGCGAACCATCGGCATTGAAATAGACCATTTCATAGTCGGCAATAGAAGAAGGCTGAGCAAGAATGAGCCCATCGGCTCCTATTCCTAGGCGCCGATCGCAAAGTTGTTTGACAAGAGTATGCGAGAAAGTTTTTTCAAAATCCTCAATGAGGATAAAATCATTCCCCGCACCATGATATTTAGAGAACGTTGGCAAATTCATTCCACCAATTTGAGGCCGCTTGCAAAAGTCACTTTCGCCAGTTTGAAATTGGTCTTTTTTGCCGAAATTGTCTTATGCAACATCCGCAAAGGACTCGACCACCTTGTCGAGTAACCCATACTCGAGAGCTTCTTCAGCCGACATCCAAGTATCGCGGTCGATCGCCCTTTCGATCGTCGCCTGATCTTTCCCTGTGGCCTCGACATAAATATCGACAATCAGTTTGCGTGTCTTCAAAATCTCTTTCGCTTGAATTTCAAGATCTGTCGCTTGCCCTTGAATCAGCCCCATGATTCTGGGCTGGTGGATCATAATCCGAGCATGCTTTGTTGCAAAACGACGTCCCGGCGCAGCACACAGACTGAGTACAGAGCCCATGGAAGCAGCGAGTCCCGTCACGAGTGTCGTGACAGGAGAAGAGATCATCTTGACTTGATCCCAAATCGCAAAACCACAATCCACCGCCCCTCCCGGAGAATTGATCACAAAAAGAATGGGCTTGCCTGGCTCTTGCATTTCAAGATACCAAAGCTTGCGGATGGCATCGTTGGTGGACTTC
Organism: Chlamydiota bacterium; assembly: GCA_011065225.1. GTDB lineage: Bacteria > Chlamydiota > Chlamydiia > Chlamydiales > Rhabdochlamydiaceae > Sacchariniichlamydia. The sequence continues at coordinate 18,712 of JAAKFC010000004.1, read as the reverse complement.
TCATCAACCGCATCGGAAAAGAAAATCCGGCGTGACTTGAGAAGAGCTTCCTCAATTCGATCTTCTACTGAACTAACTCGTTTCCCCTGATTTTCTTCTGGCATATGATGCATCTCCTTATAGTTCTCTTGTCCATTATCGCTCCAAGGACAAAATTATTCAATGAATACTTCTGGATAAAGTGGGAAGTTACTTAACAAATCTTTCACTTGTATTTGCACACGACTAAGCACTTGAGGATCGATATCGACCTTTGCTCGGCCCTTTCCTTGCAACTTTTCCGAAAAGGCTGGCTTAGAGCCTTTCAAGAGATCGACAATCATCAAACCGATTTGGCGCATTTCAGCCTCTCGCATCCCACGTGTTGTGATCGCCGGCGTTCCAATGCGCACACCCGAAGCATACCATGCTCCATTTGGATCAAAAGGAATCGCATTGCGATTCACTGTAAGCCCAGCTTCTCTAAGTGCCCGTTCTGCTTGAAGCCCTGTGAGCCCAAAAGAGCCCGAGACATCAAAAACAATCAAATGGTTGTCTGTTCCATTCGTGAGTACACGAGCGCCATTGGAAATAAGCGCATCAGCCAGAGCATTTGCATTGGCCACAATCTGATGAGAATATTTTTGAAATTCAGGCGTATTTGCTTCCTTAAAAGCCACCGCTTTAGCCGCCATCACATGTGGAAGCGGGCCACCTAAAACAAGAGGACATCCTTTGTCGACTGTTTCTTTAAATTCTTCCTGGCACAGGATAAACCCACCACGCGGTCCACGCAACGTCTTATGTGTCGTCGAAGTGACTATATGCGAAAACGGAACCGGGTCATAATCCCCCTGAAAAACTTTACCAGCCACGAGTCCCGCAAAGTGAGCCATATCCGTCATCATGACCGCCCCCACACAATCGGCAATCTCACGCATCTTGGCAAAATTGATCAGCCGTGGATAGGCCGAATATCCAACAATTAAAAGAGCCGGCTTTTCTCTTTTCACCTGCTCTTCGAGGGCTGCGTAATCCAGCAAACCTGTTTTCGGATCGACCTCATAAGCTACCGCTTGCAAAATTTTACTTGAAATATTGCGCCGATAACCATGTGTCAAATGCCCACCTGATCCAAGCCCCATCCCCATCATCTTTTGTGAGACAAGAATCTTGCGCACATGCTCGTATTCTTCCGCTGTCAGCTCATCCACTGACTTTTTGCCGAGTCGCTGGATTTCCTTATTTTCAAAACGGACCGTGAGAAATGCCCAAATTGCCACTAAATTCGCATCTGCTCCAGAATGCGGTTGAACGTATGCATGATCACACCGAAAAATCGCCTTAAGCTCATTTACAGCCAGATCTTCGACTGTATCAACATTTTCGCAACCAGCATAAAATCTCCGGTGGGGATACCCCTCTGCATACTTGTCCGTCAACAGATTGCCCATTGCCAGCTGCACAGCCAATGAGGAATAATTTTCAGAAGCAATGAGTTTTAAATATTTTCTTTGATCTTGCAGCTCCTTAACAATTGCCCGTACCACATCCGGATGCTGCTCTCCGATATGATCGAGTGCTGCAAGATAAGCAATTGCAGCTTTGCTCCGCTTTTCCTCAGGAAATTTTTGAAAATATTTTTCTAGATAGCCCATAGTGAGTGTTGTGAAGATCCACCTCCAAGCATTAAATCCCTTTCAATTTCCCTTATTTAGGGCAAAATCCGCAAGTCTTTTTCTTCGCGCCCCTTGAAAAATAATGCTCAATGAAGGTATCCTTATGCCTACACCAGAGGAATTTTGATATGCAAGAGATCTTAACACCCATTATTGAGATTCAAGAATTTGATATGAAGATGATTCGTCTCATGCGAATCAAGCGAGAGCGCCAAAAAGAACTCAAGCAAATCGAAGATTTGCGCGCTGATCTTCATGCCCAGGTGAAGGAAAAAAAATTCGAAGTGGAAGAGCTCTCCAAGCAAATCGCTGTTTATGAAACACGCATTGAAGAAATTTCTAAAAGGCTCAAAGAACTCGAAGGACGCCAAACTCAGATCAAAAAAGTGGAAGAGTTCAATGCCCTAACGCAAGAGATGACCAGTGCCGAACGCGAGCGCATCACTGTTGAGCAAAAAGTTTCTGATCTCGTTGACCGCAAAGGCATCGAAAAGGAGCTTCTCGAAAAAATCAGCGAGAGTCTCAAAACTTCCGAAGAGAGTAGCATTGCCCTTGAAAAAGAGATTCAATCAAGCATTACCATGATCAACGAAGAAGGCACCCGCCTCAAAAATGGACGTGATGCTCTTGCTACCACCGCCGATCCTGATACTTTACGGATCTACGATAGGCTACTGCGCAACAAAAAAGACCGCGTCGTTGTCCCCATTGAAAACCGCACCTGCAGCGGCTGCCACATTGCGCTAACCGCTCAGCATGAAAATATCGTCCGCAAAGGAGAAAACCTCGTTTTCTGCGAACATTGTTCGCGGATCCACTACTGGGAAGAAGCTGAAGCCCTCGAGGGAACTCCAGTTGCGCCTAAGCGCCGCCGAAGACGCGCAGCCACAACTTAATATTTTTTAGGGAAAGCCAGGCAATCGCTGCTGCGCCACGCGCAGCAGAGGAAAGTCCGGACTTCGCAAGGAGAGATGCCAGCGAAACGCTGGGGGCCGTAAGGCTACGGAAAGTGCAACAGAAAACAACCCGTGCTCACTTGAGCAATAGGCTGAAAATGACAGTTTTAAGAACTGTCCCCTTCCAGGTAACTAGAAGGCGTTGTAAACCCCATCTGAAGCAAGAAGCACACTCGCTATAGTGTTTCCAGCACGACGAGTGGCACCGATCGCTTGAGGCAACTGGTAACAGTCGCCCTAGAGGAATGATTGCCCACGACAGAATCCGGCTTATGTGCTTTCCCTCTTTTTCTTATCAACTGTAATAAGTTTTTTTTTGACATCTTTTAAAAAACCCAACTCCAAATAAAAATTATTCGTTTTTTTATTCTTAGATATGTTATGATATCTTCAAATTAATTATTTTTTGCCATCGGATGTGCTTTGTCATACACTTCTCGCTTGAGCCGAGAAGAGACTCTTGTATAGATCGTAGTTGTCACCAGCGAACTATGGCCTAGCAATACTTGAATCGTCTTGAGATCCATCCCGTTTTCTAGCCAATGGGTTGCAATAGTATGACGGATCGTATGAGGTGTCACACTTGCAGAAAGACCACTTGCAAGCAAATATTTCGAAAAGTTTCTGTCGAGAGAACGTACTGTGATTTGATTGCCCCATTTGTTCAAAAAAATGACCTCTTTGTCTATTTGAGCCCGGTGCTGTTTGCCATTTGCTTCTCTCTCAGGGTGATCAAGATAATCCTGGATCCACTTGCCAGCTGACGCAGTAATCGGCACGATTCGCTCTTTTTTTCCTTTCCCAAGTACACGCATGCATTGATTGGTTTTGTCAAAATCTTTTCTACTAAGATTTGCAAGTTCGCTGATGCGAAGCCCGGAACTATAGAGCAATTCCATGATGCACCGATCGCGAAAACCGAGATAAGTATTTGTATCGGGCTGAGAAAGAAGCCGCTCAATTTGCTCATAGGAAAGTGACTGGGGAAGGGTCTTTTCAAGCTTGGGAGTGTCGATTTCTTCCATCGGATTGTGGGTGATTTTCTGCTCGCGCTTGCAGTATTTGAAAAAGGAGCGAAGACATGCCAGGCGCCGCAAAAGAGTCCGTTTCGCTGCTTTTTCGAAATTGAGATGAGCCAAAAATTCCCTAATGACTCTTTTATTGATCTCATCAAGAGCTGTGATCTGTATCTTTTCTTGTGTAATAAAGTTTTTAAAAGATTTGAGATCATTGCCATAGTTACGCAAGGTATGCACTGAGGCATTTTTGATTGTCTCGAGGTAGTGAAAAAAGTCTTTTGTCGCCTCTTCAAACGCTCTTGTCATAGGGCTCCTTTTATGGTATGATAACTTCATTATATGATTACTCTAAATTCTATTACTAAAAAAATGGGTACACGTCTTCTTTTTGAAGATGTCACGGTTTCATTCAATGAGGGATGCCGATATGGACTCACGGGTCCAAATGGCGCGGGCAAATCGACTCTTCTGAGGATCATCATGGGGATTGAAGAGTCTACTTCTGGTTCTGTACAGCTTCCTAGAAAAGTGGGTTTTTTGAAGCAAAACATTGAGGATTTTGCAGATGAAAAGGTGATCGATACGGTCATCATGGGCAATAAACGATTGTGGGATACGCTTGCTGAGCGGGATCGTCTCTATGAAGAGGAGATGACCGACGAGGTGGGTATGCGTCTCGCTGAACTCGAAGAAATTGTTGGTGAAGAAGAGGGTTATACTGCTGAGTCGGATGCCGAGATGCTCTTGGAGGGCATGGGTATCTCCAAAGAGATGTGGCATGAAAAGATGCATGTCATCCCCACTGATATTCAATTCCGAGTGATGCTTTGCCAAGCTCTTTTTGGTGATCCTCCTGCGCTGATTCTCGATGAGCCTACCAATCACCTCGACCTTGAATCGATTACCTGGCTCGAAAACTTTTTGCACAATTACAATGGGACTCTCATTGTAGTCAGCCACGACCGCCATTTCCTCAATGCAGTCACTACGCATATTGCTGACATCGACTATGAGACGATTATTCTCTATCCTGGCAATTATGATGAAATGGTGATCGCAAAAACTTCAGTGCGCGAAAGCGCTGAGCATGCAAATAAAGCCAAAGAAAAGAAAATTGCGCAACTTCGAGAATTTGTCGCGAAATTTGGAGCGGGAACGCGCGCTTCGCAAGTGCAGTCACGCATGCGCGAAATCGAGCGCCTGCAGCCAACCGATCTAAAAAAATCGAATATCCAACGCCCATACATCCGCTTTTATCCCCCTGAAAAACCTTCTGGACAAATGGTTTTTCGGATCGATGAAATCCATAAATCCTACGATGGACCAGAAGTCATTAGTGGCTTTTCCTTTGACATTGTCCGAGGCGATAAGATTGTCATCATTGGGAATAATGGCCGCGGGAAAACTACCTTACTCAAAATGCTCGCCGGGGTATTTGAGCAAGATAGCGGTAAGATTGATGTAGGTCATCAGGTCAGCATCGGATATTTTCCTCAAAATCACGCAGATATCATTGACAAGTCGAGCACCATGACCATTTTTGATTGGCTCAAATCTAGGCGCCCAGGGGTCTATGATCAGGACATCCGCAGTATCCTCGGCAAGATGCTCTTTGGAGGAGATGATGCTTTCAAGCAACTCGGTCATCTCTCTGGTGGTGAGACGGCCCGCCTCATCATGGGAGGACTGATGCTCTGCAATTACAGCGTCCTCATTCTCGATGAGCCGAATAATCATCTCGATTTGGAAGCAGTTTCTGCACTGGGATGGGCTTTGCAAGAATACAAGGGAACGGTCATCTTCTCCAGCCATGACCGCGATCTCATCAATCACGGCTCCAAGAAAATCATTGCTTTTGAAGAAGATGGCATCACTCACTTCGACGGGACTTTCGAAGAATATTTCTCATCACGTGCCAAGAACCTATCCTAATAAATTTTCAGAAAATCTGAATCAAACTTCATTGGATCTCTCTAGGGAATTTATTAGGATAGGCTCAACGCTTGACATCTTAATTTTCTCGGAATACATTTGCGTTTCTGGAGGAAATTATGACAGTAAGACCAACTGGACCCTCAGCTGCTCAGCCTCCCACTGGGCCTCAAGGGACTGATTTATCACAATTGGCAACGCAGTTGCACGATGCTCTTGGGAACGTGATCACCGATTTAGGAAATATCATAAAAACACCTCCTCTCGTGGATAGCGAAAAGGCCCTTGAAGATCTGTCAAAACATATCCAGGGATTGCATGCTTCCGCTCAAAAAGCTCAAGCGGTGGAGGCATAAATGCTGAATGAAAATCTCAAAGATGCAGGCGAAATCATTGAAACCATCCTGACTCAACCTCTCTCTATTCCCGGAGCAAAAGCAGACATCAGTTTGTTAGAAGCTGCCAATCGTTTTGATCCAAAAGAGGCAATGACATCGGACTTTCGCAAGATTCTTCTCAGCTTTTTGCAATTCCCAGAGCCAACAGACACATTGCTACGCGAGCTCGAAATCCTCCAAGAAGAATTAAAATAATCACTCAACCAAATTATGGTCTTCTATGTTCCATCCCGGAACGCAAGAGGCAATGATTCTCGTAGGTGTCTCTAAAAGACTTTTGGCAGAATGAATGGCTCCAGTGGGAATTGTGTATGACTCCCCTGGCTGAAGAATGATTGTTTCATCATCTACAATGAGCTCTAACTCACCAGACATGACTGTATAGGTTTCCACAAATTCTCGATGATAATGCGCAGGAGAATCCATTACATCAATCACGGCAAGACTCCAGCCTAAACCTTCTTGAGTACTCACTACTTCATACACTACATCTGGGTTGACATCGACACGCAGGGCATAAAGTTCCGGTGGGATTTCTTTTAAATTTTCCTCTGCATTTAAAGCAGATATGCTGATAAAGAAAATACTTAATAAAGTTTTTAATTTCATTCTTTTTTCCTAAGGAAATTTCTAAAACCGTACAGAATATTTTGTCGAAATTTTTATGTCAATTGAAACAGCACTAACAAATGTCAGCGAGGAAAATCAAACCGCTTGAAGTCTTCGGCGACATCCGTATTGGGGAAAATGGGTCTCGCTTCTTCAAGAAAAGGCTTTAGGTCCAAGTAGCGAGCGGAGAAGTGAGTCAAGACGAGTTGCTGAGCACCGGCTTCTTTCGCAATTTGCGCGGCTTGGCCTGCTGTGAGATGGCGATAGTTCCTAGCCAGATCGCGATGTTCTCCCAGATAGGTAGCCTCACAGAGGAGCAATTTCGCGTCTTTGGCGATGTGAATGGCATTTTTGCAAGGGAGGGTGTCAATGACGATCGCAAAGATATCTCCCGTGCGAATCCTGCTCACATCATCAAGCGATACTTTCTTTCCATCGATGAGGATGGAACCTTTTTCTTCGAGTTCTCGGACGAGGGGTCCTTGAACACCATGGGAGAGGAGTTTTTCTCGATCGAATTTGCGCACATCCGCTTCTTTCACTCGATAGCCTACAGTGTCCACGCCATGCTCGAGGAAATAGGCCTCAATCTGAAATTTTCCATCATCATGCACAATCCCCTCTTCAGAAATGGGATGTTCGATGACTTCGATGGTCTGATGGTAAATGGTGCCAAAGCGAAGACGATCAAAGTACTTCTTGCCAGAGGCAGGATAATAGCAGTGGATGGGGTGGGTCACTTTGTCGAGGTTGAGGCGCATGAGCATAGAGCCTAATCCAAGGCAATGATCTCCATGGAAATGACTCACAAATATCCGATTCACGCAAGGGGGAGCAATGTTTGCAAAAATGAACTGCCGCTGGGTTCCTTCCCCGGGATCAAAGAGAAGGCCTTCTTCATTCCAACGAAGGAGATAGGCGCCATGATTGCGCTTGCGGGTGGGTTGTTGGGAGGAACAACCAAGTATGACTAGATCGCGCACTGTCATTTGGCTCCCCTTGCAAAGAAGGGCATGCGCCCAAGAAAATAGCCAGCTACACCGCCGATGATATGCGCTGTGTTGGCAATATTGGCGGAAATTTCTTTAGCGAAAATCAGGGCTGTGAGTAGAGAAAAGATCTCTAAAGCAAACATGGCACCAATGAATATGAGGATAAAGATGAAGGTCGTCCGGTTGAGTGGATATCCTTCCCAAGGGGCGAGTTTTTGGCGGGCCCAAATGAAGGCGACTAGGCCGACTACGACACCGGAAAATCCGAGAAAATAGGGGCCGCTGACAAGGTATTGCGCCAGATTCGCCACTATCCCAACAACGAGAATAAAAATGAGGAGTTTCCAGATGGATAAGCGCTCTTCTACTTGCCGCATTAGAAGCCATACCCAAGCCATATTGAAGAGGATATGAAGCAGACCTCCATGCAAAAGACAGGGGGTGAAAAGCCGCCAAACTTCGCCCTCTCGAATTTTTTCAAACATCGGCCCATCAACTGGTTCACTTTTGGGAATTTTCCCAAAATAGCGCAAAACCAAAGACAAAGAACCTCGCCAGGTAGGAATTTGTTCTGCGGATTTAAATCGGGCGAGTTCGTTGGAAGGAATTGCTTTGAGTTCTTTGTAATCTTTTAGGGAATACTCTTTGAGAAGGGCATCTATTTTCTGGTTCGATGTGGGATAATCAAACATGAAAACTTGTTGCAGAGGAGTCATTCCAATTTGACGAGCGATCACTCCATCTTGTTTGAGCATGGTGATCTGTTCCATAATACTCCAAAAGAAGAGCAACACGCAGAGGAAGATGACGAGATAGGTTATCGGATAGGTGCGTTTTTTTCTCAGCTTTTCTGTAGGTATGCTTTTTTTCTTTTTGCCTTCTTTTTCTTCTGCAATCAAATCGGGCGGTTGCGGGGGTGCAGTGGGAAATTGGACTTTGGTATATTTAGCGTCGCCTGGGTTTTGTTTGAAGTCTTGGAGATAGAGCTGCGCACGCTCGATCTCATCTTCTTCATAGATCCAAATCGTAACAACATCTTTGTTTTCCTGCTCATCATGCACTTTTTCATAGGTGCTATGGATTCCCTCCTCTAAAAGGAAAGAATAGAAAACAAAGGCTTGTTTTTCATTTTCAAGTTTTCCAATCAGTCGCATGTTTGCCGTATCTTTTCAATGATGTTTGTACTTGAATAGCCATCGATGAGCTCGACGATATGAAGAGTTCCTCCATGCTTTTTTATGACTTCCGCTTCTATGCAATCTTTTCCATAATCTCCTCCATTGACATGCACATGAGGGCGGACTTTTTCTAGAATCGCAGAAGGATCGGTCTCAGCAAACCAACTCACATAGTCAACCATTTCGAGCGCTGCAATGAGCTTTAGGCGCACATCTAGAGGATTGATGGGGCGATTGGAATTCTTATAGGCCTGAATGGAGGCGTCTGTATTGAGCAATACGAAGAGGACAGCGGCCTGCAAGGAGGCTTGGTAGATCATTTCGAGATGGCCCGGATGGAGCAAATCAAAACTGCCGTTGAGGGTTGCAATTGACTGCCCATTTTTCTTTAGCTTTACGCAAAAGGATTGAATCTGTTTGGGGTCGATGTATTTTTTCTTGATGGCCCCTGCAAACGTGCTATTTTTTCTTTCCGAAAGCAACACGGAAGACCTCCTCGTAATGGCTTACGAAATGGATCTTAAAGCCCTTTTTGATGTAATTGGGCAACTCTTCGATGTCTCGAATATTGTCTTTAGGGAAAATCAGTGTTTTGAGTTTGGAGCGACGTGCGGCAATCACTTTTTCTTTCACGCCACCAATGGGAAGTACCATTCCGGTTAGAGTGAGTTCTCCTGTCATGCCCAAATCGTTTTTGATTGGCTTTTTCATGAGCAGAGAATAGAGAGCTGTCGCCATTGTAATGCCAGCTGATGGACCATCTTTGGGAGTTGCACCTTCGGGAATATGGAAGTGCACTTGATGATTTTTGAAAAAAGACTTCTTAGGTGCAAATGTTTCCATTGAACTATGCACATAGTTCCAGGCAATTTGAGACGACTCTTTCATCACATCGCCCGCTTGCCCGGTCAGTTTCATGTCCGTTTTTGGAGATGCTATTTCAATTACTTCGACATAGAGTGTTGCTCCTCCCATTGCTGTCCACGCAAGTCCCATTGCCACACCAATTGGAGTCTTTTTGAAATAGCGATCGCTCGTAAAGATGGGCTTTCCTAAATAGTCCTTGAGACCTTTTTCGGTGACCTTAGTTTCTTTACGTGGCTCCTTGCCCTTTTTTCTCTCAGCGTTTTTAACGATTTTGGTTGCTACTTTGCGCAGGATCTTTTTGATGTATTTTTCGAGACTCCGCACTCCCGCTTCTCTCGCATACCCATTGATGATTTGCTTAAGAGAAGATACATTGAAAGATACATCTGCAGCTTTGAGTCCCATTCTTTCTCGATTGCGAGGAATCAGATATTTTTTGGCGATCTCGACCTTTTCTTCCATGATATAGCCCGCGAGGCGCAAAATCTCTGAACGATCGCGAAGAGGCTCTGGAATCGTATCGAGGATATTGGCTGTCAAAATGAAGAGAACATTGGAAAGATCCAAACGCACATCGAGATAGTGATCGAGAAAATCTTTGTTTTGTTCGGGATCGAGTACTTCTAAAAGAGCAGATGCTGGATCGCCCTGAAAACTCATCCCGATTTTGTCAATCTCATCGATCATAATGACTGGATTCATCACTTCCGCATATTTCAGAGCCTGCACAATTTTTCCAGGCATCGCGCCAATATATGTGCGGCGGTGTCCTTTGATCTCAGCCTCGTCGCGCATCCCCCCAACAGAAAAGCGGTAGAATTTACGATCAAGTGCCTTGGCAATGCTCTTGCCAATACTTGTTTTCCCCACTCCAGGTGGCCCAATAAGAGTAATGATACTCCCTTTCACTCCACCTGAGAGTTTTCCAACGGCAATGAACTCTAAGATCCGCTCTTTGATATCCTCAAGACCATAGTGGTCCTCTTTGAGAATTTTTTCGGCGTGCTTTAGATTGTGTTCTTTGTCAGTGCCAACCCCTCCGCTAAAAATGCCCCAGGGCATAATCGTCAGCCAATCGAGATAGTTGCGACAAACGGCATATTCAGCTGACTGGACCTCAAGAACTGTGAGCTTTTCTATCTCCTCTTGGATCACTTTCATCACATCTTCAGGAACTTCTCTTTCAGCAAGGCGCTGCTCAAATTTTTCGATATCATGGGTCTTGTCATCTTTTTCGAGACCCAGCTCTTTTTTGATTGTTTTCAGCTGTTCTCTGAGGAAAAATTCACGTTGTGTTTTTGAAATGGTTGCTTCGATTTTCTGGTTGATGCTGGTTTGGAGTTTAGATAGATCGAGCTCTTGTTTGAGCAAGATGAGAGATTTTCCAATCCGATCATTCAAATCAAATGCTTCCAAAACTCCTTGCAAATCCTCACGCGAGGCGGTGGTGAGAGCAACCGCAAAATCGGCCAATTTGCCCGGCTCGGTAAAATCTGAATGACCGAGAAAAACTTGCAATTCTTCCTTGAAGAGAGGGTTGAGCTTCAAAAGGTCTTTGATCGTCGTAATGATGCTGATCGAATAGGCTTTGAGTGCCTTTGTATGTTCTTTGACAGGAGGATCTTCGTGATACTGCACTTTTGCAGCCAGAAATTTGCTTTCTTTAACTGGTTTTTTTATGGAAATCCTCTTCTCCATGTTGAGGATGACTTGTGCACCCCCTTGCTCCATCGGAATGATTCGCAAAATCTTGGCAGAAACACCTACAGGGTGAAAATCATTGATCGAGAGCTCATAAATATTGACATCTTCATTCTTCGTGAGAAATAGCCCCATTGTTTTGTGGTCCGTGCTGGCCACCTGCTTGAGCATTTCGTAAAAAACACCTGGCTCAATGACAAGAGGGGCTGCCATCCCTGGGAAAAAGGGACGTTTAGAGAGAGGGACAAGAAAAAGCTCCTCGGGATCGGCAACGACCTCGTCCTTTTTTTTCTTTTTTCTTTTTCGAACAGTCTTCTGAACCGTTTCTTCAACAGACTCTTTTACTTTTTTCTTCTTACTCAATTTTTTCCTCTGTAAAACTTCCGAGTGTAGCACCTACAGAAAAATTCTGCAATCTAGTATACTCGAGCAAACTGAAAAATTGGGAATTTGACAAGGAGGTTCCTCAGATTTTTTGAATACTACGAGCTGCAGTTTTTCAATTTATTTGAGCATAACCTATTTTCTTCATGACTACATTGATTTTAGACACAAGCCAAAAAATTTCTATCATAGGACTCTCCAAAGGAAATGCCCTCATTGATAGTCAATTTTTGGATGGACAATCCAGCGTTCTTCTTCCCGCCCTCAAAGATTTTTGCGATCTCAAAAACCTTCTATACATTGCTGTTGGAACGGGCCCAGGTTCTTATATGGGTATCCGAACAGCTGCAACAGTGGCCAAAACCCTCTCCTTTGCTCTTGATATCCCAATCATTGAATTCCCCTCTCCCCTCGCCTTTCTTCCTTCAAAAGAGGGCTCATTTACCATCATAGGAGATGCGAAAATGGGAGAGCTCTATATCATCACAGGAGAGACCCATACGCTCCAATTCTCCTCTCCCACCCTCATTTCCCCAGAACAACTCGAAATCCACACAGATTTTACCGTCGATTTACGAAAGAACCCTGCCCCCAATCTGCATAGGGTCTGTCAATATGCTCATAATCAATACATGCAAGGAAATATTTTAGACGCAAAAGCCCTGACGTTGAGCTATCTCCGCTAAGCAACTTGGGTTTGAAAAATAAGAATGAAACTTCTACAATAGATCCATGGTTTAAAACTTAACGTTGAAGGAATTATCTAGATGACAAGTGTTAAAGTTCGCTCTGGTGAATCGATCGAGAAAGCTCTCCGCGTACTCAAGAAAAAACTTGATAAAGAAGGAATCATGAAAGCGGCAAAAGCACACCGTTTTTACGATAAACCTTCCATCAAAGAGCGCGCAAAATCAAAAGCTGCACTCAAGCACAAGAAAAAAGCTTATTAATTAATCTCTTATGAGTGACTACTATTCTATCCTTGGTGTCTCCAAAGGTGCCTCTCAAGATGAAGTCAAAAAGGCCTACCGTAAGCAGGCCCTGAAGTACCATCCTGACAAAAATCCAGGGGATAATGAAGCTGAACAAAAATTCAAAGAGATCTCGGAAGCCTACGATATACTCAGTAATGAGCAAAAGCGTGGGATGTATGATCAATATGGCCCCGATGCTTTCAAAGCAGGCATGAGCGGTGCTCCTGGTGGTGGCATGGGCGGCTTTTCCTCAATGGAAGAGGCCCTTCACACTTTTATGAATGCCTTTGGAGGAGGAGGCGGCGGCGGCGGCGGCGGCGGCGAAACCATCTTCGATTCCTTTTTTGGTTTTAATTCCGATCCTCGTTCCAGTGGTATGCGTCAAGGAATTTCCAAGAAAATGAACCTCACTATCTCCTTTGAGGAAGCAATCAAAGGGGTAGAAAAAGAAGCCACCATCACCAATTATACTAACTGTTCTTCCTGCGATGGAACAGGCGCTCTTAAGCCAGACGCCGTCAAAACATGTTCGCAATGTGGCGGAGCTGGTCAAGTGCATCAGACGCGTGGTTTCTTTAGCATGTCCATCATCTGCCCTGGCTGTCATGGCAAAGGCCAGATTATCGCAGAGCCCTGCACTACTTGCCGCGGCAGCGGAAGAGAAAAAAAGAAGCAGCGCATACAGATCAAAATCCCACCTGGAGTGGATAGCGGCATGCGCCTTCGCATGGCAGGCTATGGTGATTCTGGCGAAGGTGGCGGTCCTCCTGGCGATCTCTATGTCTACATCAATGTCCGTCCCCATGAAATTTTCGAGCGCGAAGGTGATGACGTCATCATCGAACTTCCCATCTCCTTTTCCGAAGCAGCTATTGGAACGAAAAAAGAGATACCCACTCCAACTGGTGGCAATGCACGCATCAATATTCCGGAAGGGACACAAAATGGCAAAGTATTCCGCGTCAGAGGCAAAGGAGCTACCAACGTGCATGGTGGCGGAGAGGGTGATCTCCTCATCCAAGTCGTCGTAGAAACTCCTGTGGCCCTTTCCGAAAAGCAAAAAGACCTCCTGAAGCAATTTGGCAAGCTCGAAGGAAGCCACAACTCTCCTCGCAAGCGCACCTTCTTCGACAAAGTCAAAAGCTTGTTTTCATAGTAACTTTTTCATATATATGGGTTATGCCTCATCTAAAAGCAAATGACATCCGGATTTACTATGAAAGCCATGGCGATGGCCCTCCCCTCATCCTCATTTCTGGTTTTATGCAGAACCTTTTGTCGTGGGAAAAATGCATTCCCATTCTTTCTAAACATTTTCGGGTGATTTCCTTTGACAATCGCGGTACTGGACAAACAGATGCACCAGAAGACAGCTACAGCATTGAAATGTTTGCACAAGATACCGTTGCACTCATGGATGCACTCGATATCGAAAGCGCCCATTTTATGGGATCCTCGATGGGAACCCTTATTATTCAGCAGCTCTGCCTTTCTCATCCCGAACATGTCAAAAAAGCAGTCCTATGCGCTCCTTTTTCTTATTTCCCTCCGATTGCACAGCACAATGTCAAAATGCAACTCCAATTGCTTGGGGAAGGAGTTCCCAGACAGAAACTCCTCGAGCTCAATATGGCTTGGCTGTTCAGCAATCAATTTTTAAGTCTTCCGGGAAATAAGGAAAAGTTTCTTACGGATGCTCTTACTGATCCTTATCCGGCCCCGATGGAAGGACTCCTTGGTCAAGCTGATGCACTGCTATCTGCAGATTTGAGAGAACAAATCAAAAGAATTCCCCATCACATTCTCCTTCTTGTGGGAGAAAACGATATTGATACACCAGTTTATTGCGCAGAATATATGAAAAATGCTATCCCTAATTGTCAGATGCACATTTTCAAAGAGATGGGACATCGTTTTCTCTATGAGATCCCTGAAGAAGCTACAAAACGCGCTTTAAAATTTCTCACTATACACATCTGAATTCAAGAATTGGAATTTTGCTAAAATCGGAGCCCTGAATTTTGAAGCTTCGAAGCAGCTCATATTCAAGAATATGAGCGATGGAGAAGATTCGAAAGGCAGGGATTTTCGATGAAGGGAAAAACCAATTCTTCATTCGTGATGTGTTTATTTAGCGAATTTTCCTCGATAGATCCAAAATGGGATCAGGCAAGCCAGGCTCATTCCCCCTACTAGGATCAATTCATAGACCAGGATATTTTTATACAGAATCTGCTCTGGTGGCAAGAATCCTAGAAGAAAAACAATGAGACAGGATACTGCACCTACAGAACAGACACTCCAAATTCCGAATTTTTTACCCGGAATCTGAAAACGCCTAGGCACATCGGCTTTGGTGTAAGAAAGTTTAATTGCTGAGGCAAATAGCGCAATATAGACAAGCATAGCAAGTTGGGCTGTGATGACAGATAAGAGCCAAAAAGATTTATTGATCGTCGGGAAAATGACATAAACGAATGCAAGCAATGAAACCACAATGGCCTGCATCATCAAAATTCTTACGGGCACTTGATGCTTATTCGTCTTTGCAAAAAAAGCAGGCAAACTGCCGTCTTGGCTTGCAACAAGAAGTCCTTTCGTCGGACCAATAATCCATGCTCCAACCCCACTAAGCCCACCTAAAACAATGCATCCGGCAATGAGAGGCACAGCCCAAGGAATTCCATATGCATGGAAAAAAATTGTAAATGCTTGCATAATCCCTATTGCTAAACTCAATTGTCCCATAGGGACGACAACTGCAATGGCTAGAGAGGCCAGAATAATTGTTCCTAAAATGATCCCAACGGATGTAAAGACAGATTTTGGATAGTCTTTTGCAGGATTGCGCATTTCCCTTGCATGCGTAGCAGCCATTTCGAGTCCTAATAACCCAAAAAATACATTCGTCAAAAAAGCTAAATTCCCAAGTTGCTCTCTTTTTGGAATAAAATCTTCCCAATTTAGAATGATTTCCATTTTATTTCCCAAAATGATCCACAAAATCCCCATTCCACCGATGAGAACCATTGGAAAAATGGTTCCAATCAAAGCACCTAAGGTACTGAGTATACTAGAAGCGCGCATACCAAGACAATTGACGAGCGTCGCCCCCCAAAAGAGAACGAGGACAGCTATCGTCATATAGAGGGGATTACTTGCGAGCTCAGGATTAAAGAAATACGTGAATGTTCCTGCAATGAGAGCTAAAATTGTTGGAAACCAAAAAACATTATAAATCCAATTCAGCCATATCACGAGAAAGCTCACCTTTTTCCCAAATGCTTCACGCACCCAAATATAGATGCCTCCGCGGTTGGGCCATCCAGTTCCGAGTTCTGCTGAGACAAGCGCTGTAGGAATAAAAAAGACGAGAGCGGCTATGAGATAAAAGAAAACGAGACTAAATCCATAAACAGCTGAGAATGGCAGCGTCCGAATACTGTCGACCGCAATCACATTGATCATGACTAGCTGAAAAAAACCGAGAGCCTTTTTTTTGCTCATAAGGGATATAGAATATCATTAGAATGATAATATCCCAAGTTGAAAAAAGAAGAGGCACCTTTTGAGATGGTGCCTCATTCAAGATAGCTTTACTTTCTTTTCCAGCGTTGCTGAATTGCTTTCCACTGAAAGATTTGGTACAGCGCGCTAACCCCTACGAGGCAGTAAACCAAGCGGGTAAAGGCTGACATATAACCAAAAACCGTTCCAATGAGGTCAAAGTTAAAGAACCCAATAAGTCCCCAGTTCAACCCGCCAATAACGAGTAAAATGGCAACAATTACATCCAATGTTTTCATGATACATCCCCTCCAGAGGTGTTTATCTCTATCCCCTAACTATTATATTAAATATTTTTTTTAAACAAGTTTTTTCCAAGTATTTGGAGAAAAGAGCTTGAAAAACAAACAAAATAGAAAGGCAATTACAAAACTTGTAATGCCCGTCATCCCAATCAGAAAGGAGACAGGGCTTGCATATACTGCCCAAGCAAAAGAAATTCCGAGACTGGCCATTCCATGCATTGCCGCAGAGGCCATAATGGCTTTGCCCTTTAGGCGAAAATAGGTAAAGAGGAAGCTCAATAAAACGGTATTAAAAAGAACCAAAAGACAACCAATGAGAGGAAAATTGGGATAAATGGTCCCAAGCAGCGGCGCTTTTGGCACGTATTGGCTAAGAAAGATCAAAAAAGGCCAGTGCCAAATTCCCCATAGCACCCCCATGATCACAATGGCTCTTATAGGGGAAAATTTACGGAGTTTTTCCCATAGATATCCCCTCCAATAGAGTTCTTCACCAAGAGAAAAAAGCATACTCCCCGTTAGCGAGAGGAGATAGCCACCCGCTAAAATCCCAAAAGCATGGATCAGATTCAATTTTTCTAGATTTCGGACTTCCACAAAGGGGAGGCTCACAACAAAAGCGAGAAGAATCAATAGGAGTATAAACAGCGGACCTAGAAAAAAATATCGATTGGGCCAGGCGAATACTTTAAGGGTGATCCCCTCATTTTTCGCAAACAAGAGACCAATGATACCAGGGAACCACATCACTACGGAAATAAGCCCTCCTGCTATAAGAGGAGTTTCTAGCAATTTCAGCCAATTGGGAGAGAGAAAAGCTATATAGATGGTTGTAATGACATAAAGAAAAATAAGGGAAAGAATTCCCTTAGAGACCTTCTCTGAATTAAATTTTGCATTCCTGGAAATCTTTGGGACCTTTTTCATTTTTTTTGCTCAGCCATGTTAGGCAGTGTACCGAAAAGCGGAATTTAGGATTTTCGCCCTATTCCCCCCAAGTTCTGGGAGCCTCTCTTGGCCTACTTATTCAAGTATGTCCTGCGAGATGCTCCCAGAACTTGAGAAAAATATCTGCAAAAATCCTTAAAATTCTCTTTTCGGTACACTCCCTAATTTAACATTGTCCTCACTCAAAAAATAAAAAATCTCTCCAAATCTTCCTTCAGGCCTGCTAAAATTTAATTCAGAGAAGATCTCTTATTCATTAATTTTTTCCCAAGCTGATGAGGAATAAAGTTTTAGAAATAACGAATAAAGGATTAAGCAAACGATAGTCAGAACAGCATAAATACCTATGACTCGCATTTCAGGCGGGGGAAAGAGGACAAGGAAGTAGAGAAAAGACGCTATAAGCGAACTATAAAATGTTGCAGCTGTCAAAACCGATTTTCCTTTGACCCGAAAATAAGTCAAAACTGGTGAAAGGATAAAATTAAGTGCAAAAATTGATAAAATATTCCAAGCAAAATTGGGAAGGCCCGGTGAATAGGACAAAATTGTAATGGGAATCTGCCAGAGACTCCAAACAAGCGCAATGATCCAAATTGCTCGAAAGAGGCCTTGTTTTTTCCATTTTTCAAAGAGATATCCCCTCCAATAGATCTCTCCTCCTAAAACGATCAGCCCAAACAATACTGTGACAAATAAGTAACTTGTGATTAAGAATAAAGCACCATATCCAATGATTTTATAAAAAGTCTGGTCGGCAAAGACAGCATTAGGAGTTTTGATAGCACCAAAAGGAATGGTCAGAAGAAAAGCAAATAGACAAATGCTCATTGTAATGACAGGAATCAGATAAAAAAATCGATTCGGCCTTGCAAAAATAGGAATTTTCAGCCCTTCCATGCGAGCAAAAATCAGTGCGACAATACCTGGAATCCATAAATACAGAATCGATATAGATTGGCTAAGTACTGGACTTCCTCTAAGAACTGGGCGCAAAAATAATTGCACACAAATAAATAGAATCGCTATGAGAAAAAGGGTAATCAAAGATCTTCGGGTCATTTCTTAATCATACTATGAAAAAGCATTTAAGCTCAAAAATTTAAGTCGTCCTTTTTGATTCAGGCAAGTGACTCTTAATGCTCTGAAACATTACCAGGGTTTATACACATTCCGATTCAAGAATTGGTTTTTGACGGCGTCAGCTATTCCTCAAATTTTCCTTCTGCTTCTCGCTCCGTGTCTATGAACACTGAAGCTCGTCGCAGATGGAAAATTTGAGGG
>JAAKFC010000039.1 GCA_011065225.1 Chlamydiota bacterium | reverse complement strand
GTGACAAATTTGAGGATAAGTCGACGCCGTGAAAAACCGATTTTTGAATCACGATCTGTATAACGACGAAGTCGCCTCTGTGTGCTCTGTGATCTCTAGCGAGCAAGGCGAGCGGGGGTGTGGTAGATATTTCTGATAAATGGTATTAGTACCGGTATCTAGGATCAGGAAAAATCCAAGGAAGGAAGGTATGGAGAATTTCGCGCACTAAATCACCCATAATAACGAAGGGAATCAAGATCAGCAAAACCGGCAGGAAGATGAGGGATACCGACGCAAGAAAGAAGGTGTAAATGAAAAAAGGGAGCAGGGCAAGCATAGCAAATGTCTCGACCATCTGCATGATGGTTTCACCAATGCGATGACGAGATTTCAAGCTACAAATAGAATTCGAATAGATCTCTTTCATCTGCGCTGCTTCAGTATAAAAGGGAGTCATTTTGGAGATCGAAGAAATGCCTTGGGAAGAAACTTCGCCTATTTTCATATTACTCCGTTATTTTGGCGGGACTTGAGTCAGATGGACATTGGTTGTTGGATAGCAGAACTCAGCCCCATATTTGCTTACAACCTCCTCAATGATGAGGAAGATTTCCTGTTTTGTTCGTAAGAATTTAATGTATCCCATCTTATAAACCAAGAGGTAAATATAGATTTGAAGACCATAATCTCCAAATTTGAAGAAGGTAATTGAAAAACTCTGGGAATTGTCCACTTCAGGATGAGCCCCGATTTTCTCATTGAGATCTGCAATGATTTTTTCCAAGTTCGGGAGGGCATCGTATCCAATTGTGATCGTTTCTTTTATACGGCGGTGCGAGCGACGGGACTCGTTGATTACTTGAGAACTTGTAAATAGCGCATTGGGGAAGTAAACAGGCCTTCGGTAGTAATCCTCAATCACGGTGATGTACCAGCCAATTTCTTTTACCACTCCCTCAAAGTTAGATTTATCGGGGATCACCACTTCATCTCCAATGGAAAAGATGCTGGCAAAATGGAGCATGACTCCCCCAAAAAAATTAGCAATAATGTCTTTCGCTGCAAATGCTAAACCCGCTACACCAATTCCACCAAAGGCGAGAAGGGGGGCTATTCCAATACCAAAGATTTGAAAGATGATCATCAAAACAATGATCACGACTAAAATCGAGCAAAGCTTGCTTATGCCAAAAATGGTGCTAGGAGCCACTCCAAATTTTTGCGACTTATCTGCTAAGTGTTTGAAGGCTGCTTTGAGCCAGCGCAAGATGAGCCAGCCAAAGCAAACCACAACAAGAGCCCCTTTGAGGGGCCCTGTATACTTGGTAAGGGAATCAAGACCAAAATGCGTGGCAATGTTGTCTGCTACATATGCCAAGCCAAAACTCCAAATGGCTGTCTGCAGAGGCATGTGGATGATCTTATGGATCCGTTTTTTCCAAAAACCTTGCTTTTGTGCAATCTTTTTTCGGATTACTTTGACAATTTTTTTGAGCACAAAACTCAAAATGATGGCGACTCCAAGAACGATGGCTATTTCGATGAGCCACCACTGCTCGGAAAGAATTTTTTCTGGTTCCATATACGGCACGCCGTTTTAGTCTAGTGAATTTTCATCGGCATCTTTTTTGCCCCAGCGCTCAGCTCGGTCTCGCAAACTGTCCCAAGTTTACTTCGCCCTCCGCAATGCACTGAAACAAAAAATCTCGCCGCCAAAATTCACAGAACCAAGCGGCGTGCCGTATAGCTTAATTATGAAAAAATTGGGAATAAAAAGCACCATAGGATAAGATGATCTCTATGAATATCAGTCGAGAATCCATCTTTATTTCAGCCCTGCGCGGGTTTGTGAAATCTTTTGCTGTTGTTATTGGCATTGCGCTAGGGGGTTTCTTAATTATCATCGGCATCGGCGCTGTCTCAAATACTGTTTCCATGCCCGATAAAAGCCAACTCTCCGTGAGCGCGGATGCGAATTGGAATCGAAAGCTCTTGCCTGATACTACTCCGGTCATTTTGCGTATCAATGTCCATGGGGTCATTGGAACAAGTAAGTTGAAGGAAAAATATTTCAAAGACGTGCTCCTCGATTCCCAAGATGGAGTTTTGAAGGGCAATCGAGTCAAAGGAATTCTTTTACATGTAAATACTCCAGGTGGAACAGCTACAGATAGCAGTGCAATCTATCAACTTCTTAAGGAGTATAAAGAAAAATACAAAGTTCCTATCTATGCTTTTGTCGATGGCCTTTGCGCATCAGGAGGCATGTACATCTCCTCTGCTGCTGATCAAATTTACTCTACTGAAAACAGCGTGATTGGCTCAGTAGGCGTACGCATTGGTCCCGCTTTCAATTTCTCAGGCGCTATGGAAAAAGTCGGTATTCAATCTTTGACACTCACGGAAGGAAAAAATAAAGATGCTTTGAATCCTTTCCGTCCCTGGAAGCCAGGAGAAGATGATTCGATCAAAGCGATTTTAGCAAGCGAATATGTTACATTTGTCAATGTGGTAACTGAAAATCGCAAGAGGCTCAATAAAGAAGAACTCGTAAATGAATATGGAGCCAATGTCTTTGCTGCTGAAAAAGCGCAAGAATTGGGTTACATTGATAATGGTAATGCAAGTTATGATCAGGCCTTAGCTGCTCTTGTTAAAGCGGCAGGCATAAAAGAAGAGGATAAATATCAGGTGCTTGAAATTGAGCCTTATCAATCTATTCTCAAAGAACTAGCAGAAAATAAGACAAGCCTCCTGGGCGGAAAAATCAAACATATCTTCCCTACAGGGGCCTACACCACTTCGGAAATGAGTGGACAAATTCTCTACCTATACCAGCCGTGAAAGAACTCTATGTACTAGATGCGGTTAATTTTCTTTTCCGCTCTTATTACGCCATTGGCCCTATGACGAATCCCAAGGGGGAATCGACAAATGCCCTCTATGGTTTCATCCGCTCTGTCTTCAAACTAATCAAAGAACATTCTCCAAAGCATCTCGTATGTGTCTTTGATGGTCCCGAAAACACAAAAAGCCGCAAAGAACTCTATAGCGACTACAAAATTCATCGAAGTGGAATGCCAGACGATCTCGCTTACCAACTGGAGTGGTCCCTAGAATTTTGTGAGATGGCAGGTATTCCCTACCTTTCAGTCTCGGGTGTTGAAGCAGATGATGTGATGGGAAGCATTGCCAAGTGGAGTGAAAAAAAAGGGGTTACAACGTATCTGTGTTCGAGTGATAAAGATTTATGCCAGCTTGTTTCCGAGCATGTTTTCGTCTTGAATATCCACAAAAATAACCTCATCATGAAACGAGCTCAGGTGAAGGAGAAATTTGGGGTCTTCCCCGAGCAAATCATCGATCTTTTGGCCATGATGGGCGATGCATCGGACAATATTCCAGGACTTCCCGGAATTGGCCCAAAAACGGCAGCAGCTCTTTTAAATGAATTTGGAACCTTGGAGACAATTCTGTCTCACCCCGAAAAGCTCAAGGGCAAAAAAAGAGAAATCGTTGAAGAAGAAAAAGATTCCGCTATTCTCTCGAAAAAACTCGCCACAATCCACATAGGAATTGCATTTCCAAAAGAAGAGGATTTCTTTCGTCTAAAAGAGCCAGATTTAAAAAAAGTGAAGGCCCTTTACCAAGAAATGCACTTCCTAACCCTGCTAAAAGAACTGCAATTGCCGGAAAAAAAAAGCGAGGAACTCGAGCTCGACTTCGAAAATGGCGAAAGTGACGTAGAGTACACACTCATCAACGATGAGGGGGAACTCGCAAGGCTCATTGCAAAACTTGAGACAAAAAAAGAACTCTGCATCGACACAGAATCTACATCACTGAACACCATGCAAGCAGAACTTGTCGGCATTGGCATTAGCGATGGCGCAAAACGAGCTTGGTATATCCCTCTCAACGGAAATATTCCTAAGGAAAAAGTGCTAGGTCATTTTAAACCCCTTTTGGAAAACTCTAAAAATTCATTTTTTGGACACAACATCAAATATGATTTGCACATTCTCAAACGAGTAGGAATTGAAGTTGCAAACATCGGGTTTGATACAATGCTTGCATCCTATTTGATCGCCCCTCAAAAGCAACGCCATGGCCTCGACATACTCTCTCTTGAGCATTTTGGCAAAGTGAAGACCCCGATCTCCGATCTCATTGGCAAAGGGAAAAAACAGATTTCCATGTTAGAGGTTCCCATCGAAAAAGCCGCAGCTTATTGCGCAGAAGATGTCGATTATACCTATCGCCTCAAAGATCTTTTTGCAAAGGAAATTGAGAAGGAAAACCTGACGAGTCTCTTCACCGAGATTGAGCTTCCTCTTATTTCCGTTCTTTTCGCGATGGAAGAAACCGGCATTTTCATCGACAAAGACCAATTGGCTGCTATGCATGCCCATCTAGAAGTATCGATTGGCGAGATCAGAGAAATGATTTTCAATTATGCTGGCGAAACATTCAATCTCAACTCTCCCAAACAAACCGGCGGAGTGCTCTTTGAGCGAATGGGGATTCGCCCTGCAAAAAAAACAGCAACAGGCTATTCGACCAGTGCCGATGTACTTGAAAATGTGCGCGATGTCCATCCCATCATTGGAAAAGTTCTCGAATACCGAGCCCTGGAAAAACTGCGCTCGACCTATGTCGATGCTCTGCCTAAACAAATCGATCCCAAAACGGGGCGCATTCACTGTACATTCAATCAGACAACCACGGCAACAGGACGCCTCTCCTGCCAAGATCCGAATTTGCAAAATATTCCAGTCCGCACAGAAGAAGGGCGCAAAATTCGCACTGCTTTCATTCCTGAAAAATCAGACGCAAGTTTTTTATCAGCCGACTATTCGCAAATCGAGTTGCGGCTTTTAGCTCATCTCAGCGACGACCCCACCCTCATCAAAGCATTTCAGGAAGGGGAAGACATTCACACCTATACCGCCTCACTCGTTTATGGGATGCCTCTCGAAGAGGTGACGAAGCAAATGCGTCATGCAGCAAAAGCCGTCAACTTTGGCATCCTCTATGGACAAGGTGCTTTTGGTCTCTCGAAAGAAATTGGAGTCCCAATAGAAGAAGCCAAAGCTTTCATCGACACCTACTTTCAGCGGTATGGCAAAGTGCGCGACTATCTCGAATATTGCAAACAGAGTGTGCGGGAAAAAGGATATTCCCTCACCCTTTTGGGCCGCAGGAGGCCTATTCCAGAAATCGATAGTAAAAATTCCTTCATCCGAGCTGCCGCAGAAAGACTTGCTGTCAATACACCTTTGCAAGGAACCGCTGCAGATCTCATAAAAATCGCAATGATCAAAATCCAGAATACGCTTCAGACGAGCAAAATGCTCTTGCAAATTCATGACGAACTCATTTTTGAAGCTCCAGATGATGAGGTGGATGTTCTAGCTAAAGAAGTACAAACGATGATGGAAGGAGTGATGCAATTAAAAATTCCACTTACTGTTGATATTTCTATTGGAAAAAATTGGGGGGAATGTTAATTTTGAGAAAAATTGCCATTACTGGCGGGCTCTGCTGTGGCAAATCCACAGTCTCTCAAATTTTTCAGAAAAAAGGAGCCTATGTAGTGAGTGCCGATGCCATTGTGCATCAGCTACTCTCTGCCGAAAGTCCCATTAAAAAACAATTAATAGCCTTACTCGGGGAAGAGGCAATCCGCGAAACGGAGCTGGATCGAGCTTTCATCGCGGAAAAAGTTTTTAGCAATAAGGAAACCCTCGATGCTCTGGAGGCCATTCTTCACCCAGCAGTACTTGAGGAAATAGAAAAACAATATAACCAAGTCCAAAATCGAGAAAACTACACAGTTTTTATTGCAGAAATCCCTCTTCTTTATGAGATTGAAAAAGCCCATCTTTTCGATACAGTCATTGCAGTTGTTGCCGATCCAAAGATCGCAAAAAAACGTTTCCAAGAAAAAACAAACCACTCAGCAGAAGAATTTGAAAAACGTATGACCCACCAACTCTCACCTTTAGAAAAAAGTGCTCGTGCCGATTTCACCATTGAAAATAATGGAAATCTCCAAGAGCTAGAGAGTCAGATCGACGAGATCTATCAAAACTTAACCCAGGAATAAAATGAACGAAGATCCTTCTAACGCTATTGAGAGTAAAAAGCCTCCCGAAAGAGAAGTTTCAATCACCAGGATCGCCGATTTGCAGCGCATGAATATCGAGCAACTCAACCAGTATGCTCTCAACATGGGACTGACCAATCTGAGTTCACTGACAAAATCACAGATGGTCTTCGAGATCGTCAAAAAGAAATCTTCCAGTCCCGGAGAAGTTCTCGTCGCTGAAGGAGTTCTCGAAGTACTTCCAGACGGATTTGGGTTCCTCCGCTCTCCTAACTACAATTACCTTCCTTCCGCAGAAGATATCTATGTCTCTCCAGCGCAGATCCGCCGCTTTGATTTGAAAAAAGGGGTCACAGTATATGGCTCTATTCGCCCTCCTAAGGAAAAAGAGAAGTATTTTGCACTGCAAAAAGTAGAGAAAATCAATGATGAGCTCCCTGAAAAAGGGAAAGATCGGATCCTCTTTGAAAACCTCACCCCCCTCTTTCCCAATAGACGATTGGTCATGGAAACCACAAAAGAAGACCTCACTACTCGCATAATCGATCTCACAGCCCCAATTGGTATGGGACAGCGGGCACTCATCGTAGCTCCTCCTCGAACAGGAAAAACAGTAATGTTGAAAGAGATTGCGAATGCGATTTCCATCAACAATCCAAAAGTCACGCTGATTGTTCTTCTGATCGATGAAAGACCTGAAGAAGTAACAGACATGGTCCGAAGCGTCAAAGGAGAAGTCATCTCTTCTACTTTTGATGAGCCCCCAGAACGCCACGTACAGATTTCTGAAATGGCCGTTGAAAAGGCGCGTCGCCTCGTAGAGTATGGCCATGATGTCGTGATCTTGCTCGACTCTTTGACTCGACTTGCCAGGGCGCACAACACAGTACAACCTCATTCTGGAAGAATCCTCTCGGGCGGTGTCGATGCCAATGCCTTGCACAAACCAAAACGCCTCTTTGGTGCAGCCCGCAACATCGAAGAGGGAGGCTCTCTCACCATCATTGCGACAGCCCTCATCGAGACCGGCTCCCGAATGGATGAGGTCATTTTCGAAGAGTTCAAAGGGACGGGAAATATGGAACTCGTTCTCGATCGGCGCCTTGCCGATCGGCGCTGCTACCCAGCAATTGACCTCATCAAGAGCGGCACACGCAAAGAAGACCTCCTCTATCATCCCAGTGAATTGGAAAAAATTTACCTCCTGCGGCAAGCACTTGCCGATCTCACTCCACTCGATGCGATGAATCTTTTGCGCAATCGTTTGAAGAAGACCAATTCCAATGCAGAATTCCTCCTCGCCATGAAAGATTGATGGATTTTAATTTTGAGTTGATACAAAATCCACTCCCATGGATGTTGTGATGCTTTCGCGGATACAATTCGCGATGACCAGTTCGTTCCACTATATTTATCCCCCTTTGAGCATTGGCATTGGACTCTATCTCGTGATGATTGAGGGAATGTATCTCAAGACAAAAAATCCCATTTACCTGCAAATGACAAAATTTTGGGTCAAAATTTTTGCCCTTACCTTTGCACTTGGTGTTGCAACAGGACTTGTGCAAGTCTTTGGGTTTGGAACGAATTGGGCCAATTATTCGCGCTTTGTGGGAGATGTCTTTGGCAGTGCCCTTGGAGCAGAAGGGATTTTCGCTTTTTTTCTAGAAGCTGGATTTTTGGGAGTCATGCTCTTTGGCTGGAAAAGAGTGAGCGCAAAAATGCACTATTTTTCTACCATCTGTGTGTGCATAGGAGCGCATTTTAGTGCTGTTTGGATTGTAGTTGCAAACTCATGGATGCAAACACCCGCAGGCTATAAGATCGTCGGAACTGGCACCAAAGCTCGTGCTGTGGTGACGGATTTTTGGGCCATGATCTTCAATCCCTCCAGCATAGATCGCCTTGTACATGTAATCCAGGGCTGTTGGCTGACCGGCCTTTTCCTCATAATCAGTATTTCTGCTTACTACATGCTCAAGCAAAAACATCTCGATTTTGCACGTAAATCGATGAAAATTGCTCTTTTCTTCTCTTGCATTGTGCTGATTATGCAATTGATTTCAGCAGACTCCACAGCACGCGGCGTTGCTAAAAACCAGCCCTCAAAACTCGCTGCCATGGAAGGAATTTATAAGACCCAAGACTACACCCCCATGACGCTGATTGGGTGGGTCGACAAGAAGACTCAGACGGTGAAGGGAATTCAAATTCCCGGCCTGCTCAGTTTCCTTACTTATCGCAATTTCAAAACACCTGTGCCAGGACTCAACACCGTCCCAAAAGATGAACAACCCCCCGTTGGTATTGTCTTCCAAGCCTATCACATGATGATCTATATGTGGGGACTCATGGTTCTAGGGGCATTTTTGGGCTTTTACTTCTTATGGCGACAAAAGCTTGAAAACAAAAAATGGTTCCTGCGCTTTCTCGTGTTTTCTGTTGCCTTTCCCCAAATAGCGAACATGGTCGGATGGATGACAGCAGAAATTGGCAGACAGCCTTGGGTCGTCTGGAAAATGCTTCGCACCACGCATGGTGTCTCTCCCAATATCGTGTCCGGCCAGGTTATCGGATCACTCATTATGCTTGCAACGATCTATTTTGCCCTTCTTGCAGTTTTCCTCTTTCTCCTCGACAGCAAAATCAAGCATGGTCCCTCCGAAGAAATGGATATAGCAGCCATTTACCGAGGTAAAATAGAATGACACTTGCAATCATTTGGTACTTCGTTATCATCCTCTGTCTTATCAGCTATGCTATGCTCGATGGTTTTGATTTGGGAGTCGGACTCCTGCACCTCTTTGCTAAAAAAGATAGCGACCGCCGTATCTTTCTCAATGCTATCGGACCCGTCTGGGATGGCAATGAAGTTTGGCTTGTGGTTGTAGTAGGCGCTCTTTTTGCCGGATTTCCCGAAGTTTTTGCTACTTTCTGTTCGACTTTTTATATTCCTGTGATGCTCCTTTTGATGGGTCTCATTTTCCGCGCTGTTTCCATTGAATTCCGGAGTCAAAGAGAGTCGCCTAGGTGGAGAAAAACTTGGGATGTCATCTTTGCTTTGGGAAGTCTCGTCATTTCTTTTGGAATTGGAGTCGTACTGGGCAATCTCATCCATGGCATTCCCCTCGATGCCGATTACAATTTCACAGGCACTTTTTGGGATTTCACCCGCCCTTACGCACTACTCATAGGTGTAACAACCGTCGCTCTTTTTGCCATGCACGGAGCCATTTTCCTCGTGATGAAGACAGAAGGAGAGCTCCATGATCAAATCCGCCGCTTTGTGCCTCATTGTATTGGCTTTTTCATTACCATGTATGTGATTGTCACCATTGTAGTGCTCTACTATAAACCCTACATGGTTGCACCTATGAAACAGTATCCCATCTTGTACACTGTGCCTCTCGTCGCCTTAATTGCAATTGTCTGTGTCCCTTTTTTGATGAAGAAAAAACGCGATGGCTGGGCTTTTCTCTCTTCATGTCTTAGCATCGCACTTCTTCTTTCGCTTGCAGTCATCGGAACCTATCCTTACATGATCCGTTCAACCATCCAAACCGAAACAAACAGCTTGACAATCTTCAATTCTGCTTCCTCCCAATTAACGCTAAAAATCTTACTCATTATTGTTGCAATCGGAGTGCCACTTGTTTTGGCATACGGATTTTACGTCTACCGTATTTTCCGTGGGAAA
Organism: Chlamydiota bacterium; assembly: GCA_011065225.1. Taxonomy (GTDB): domain Bacteria; phylum Chlamydiota; class Chlamydiia; order Chlamydiales; family Rhabdochlamydiaceae; genus Sacchariniichlamydia. The sequence continues at coordinate 809 of JAAKFC010000039.1, read as the reverse complement.
GTGAAAATTGATGCAAGCAGTTACTAGTGCTAGGCCATTAAATTTGTGCAAGCAGTGCTTGCATAAATTGAGGTAGGTCAGCAGGCGTTCGAGAAGAGATCAAATTTCCATCTACCACACAGGGCTCATCAAGCCAAATCGCTCCTGCATTTTCCATATCATCTTTAATCGCACGAACACTTGTCGCTTTCCGACCCTTCAAGATTTTTGCAGAAATGACAACCCATCCAGCATGACAGATAAAAGCAATGGGTTTCCCCTCTTGGTCCATTTCCGTCGTAAGAGATAACACCTCTTTTCGCCTGCGCAATCGGTCTGGGGAAAAGCCTCCCGGGATGACGAGAGCATCGAAATCTTTGCTTTTGGCCTCTTCAAATGGGATATCACATTTGCAGGGATAACCATGTTTGCCAAAATAGGTTTTTCCCCTTTCGGGCCCGGCTACAGTCACCTGGTGTCCCGCCTCTTCCAGACGCACTTTTGGATACCAAAGTTCTAAATCTTCATATATATTTTCCACTAAGATAACAATCTTCTTCACAAAGTGCCTCCTTTAGGAGATACTGAATAACTCATTCACCAGCTCTTCGGCCGAAAAGCATCTAAAAAACTTAATTTTCGACCTGCATTAACTTTTTTAGCGCTTACGGCTCGAATTTCTGGCAAAGCAGTTATTCAGCATCTCCTTTACAATTATTCTCAATCATCTTAAATTTCTTCTCTCAAGTCAATGGAGGGTTTCTCTCAAGTGAGAAATACTATTTTATACACATCTGAATTAAAGAATTGGAATTTTGCCAAAATCGGAG